>JAQTPO010000200.1 GCA_028712845.1 Dehalococcoidales bacterium
TGACCTGGCAGAATTGAGTAATTTATGTCTTTTTAAATCCTATGCTAATGGAGAATATTGCGGGCATCTGAATGAACCGGCAGAAGAATTACTCATTGTAAACAAGGGTAAGGTCGCCATTGAAATGCGGATTGATGTACAGCCTTATAACCAAAAGTTGACCGTTGCTACATTATCAAAAGGGCAGGTGTGTGCCTGGTCTGCTCTAGTCGAACCTTATGTTCTCACTTCATCTATTAAATGTGTTGAGCCGTCTGAAATCATTGCGGTCAGAGCCTCAGACCTGCAGCGTCTCTTTAAAGAAAATCCTAAAATTGAATTAGTGATAATGAGGAATCTCACTAAAGTCATCGCTTCAAGACTAAAAGACAGTCATAGACAATTTGTGAATCTCGTTGCAGAGATGATAAAACAGGGACACTGGTAAAAATAATTGCTACAACACCGAAAGTTGCTTCTGCCAGCGAGCATCTATTGTTCATTTGTCATGCCAAACCTCAATTATAAACGAGCTGCTTGAATCTCCAGGGGCTTATCTAGACGTTTAATTACAGAAGCGATGTTGTTTCCACAATGCCCCCTGATTCAACTGCTTTCGTAAGACTTCCGACTATCTTATCTTCACAGCCGTGCAAGCATATAGCACAAGTTACAGATTAATCTACGTAACAGTCTGTCTGATAAGAATACGAAAGAAAACATCTTCACAAAGATTATCTAACCGGCTAAAGACTCCTGTGAATATTTCACTCTTTTCCGCCTTGAGGTAGAGTAACCTTTTTGCTTCCAGGTCTGAAGCAAAAAGGTGGTTCGCTTTTTGTAACCAAAATATTACTTAATTGTCTCTTTATTGTTACGTTTAGCCGTTAATATTAATGTTTCCGTAACTCGCGTGGTCTATTCTGAAGACGGTTGGAGAGATAAAGGGACTAGTCAAAATGTCTTCGTAAATCTGGAGAGGTGGGAAATATGGCGATATGGAAGTCGAAGAGTTGCCCCGAGTGCGGTGAAGACATTATAATTCAGTTAGAAACCGACGGTTGGTATGCAGAGTGCCTCTGGTGCGGATACCAGAAAAATGTATCTAATCTGGTTAACATGAACCCCAGCGAACCGGTGAAGACAAAGGGCCAAATTGCAACCGATCAGAAACTATACACCAACGTTAATATTACACTTGCTAACTAACCCCCTCGGTCACTGAAAAGTGTTTAAAAAGAGGTGAGGGTTATTGGGAATAATCCTTAAGCAAGAACCGGAACTAAACAACCCCGATATGATTATTGGATGGCCTGGAATTGGCAATATCGGGGTAATCACTGTGGAGACTCTGCGTCAGGTTGTACAGGCAGAGGAACTCGGTGAGATAGAACCAAGTGATTTTTTCTACCCCGATAAAGCAGTTATTCGTGCTGGTATTCTGACCAGTATGAGTTTCCCCGGCAGCAAGTTTTATTTCAAGCGACTGGCTACACGTGACCTGATGTTCTTTATCGGTGAGGAACAACCTGCCAGCAGAGAAAACCCCTATGCTGAAGGCAAAAGAGCTTATGAAATGGCGAATCTCGTGCTTGACGTGGCGCAGAAGTTCAATTGCCGGCGCATCTATACGTCAGGCGCTGCAGTCGCTATCACCCATCACAGTCTGCAGCCTAAAGTCTGGGCAGTAGCCAACCGGGCAGCATTGTTACCTGAGCTTCGCAGTTATGATAACACCATCTTGATGAGTGAAGCGGAAGGTAAAAAAAATCAGGGTATTATCACGGGCTTGAACGGTCTATTAATCGGAGTGGCTAAGAGACGGAGAATAGATGGAATCTGCCTGATGGGGGAAATCCCTGACTATTTAGCAAGAATGCCGTTTCCCTATCCCAAAGCATCTAAAACCGTGATGAAGACTTTATCTAAAATCATTGGTATTAATCTCGCGCCTGATATACTCGATGAGATGATTATCAAAATGGAAGCAGTCGTAAATAATATTTACCAGCAATTCCCTCAGGATATTAGAGAACGATTAGAACAGAGAAAAAGGGCTACGCAGACAAAACGGGAGACTATCAGCGAAGAAGACGAACAATGGTTTAAAGAACATATCAACGAGTTTTTCAAGAAGAAGGACCAAGAGGTATGACTGAGCTCCTGAAATTTTCTGATATGCCAAAACTGAATAACCCGACGATGATAGTGAGTTGGGAAGCGGATGCCGCCCATCTGGGTGAAAAGGTCACAGAATACCTGTTAAAAAGCCTGAATGCCAAACCTTTCTGTGAGATAGACCCCGTGGAATTTTTCCCTTTAGGCGGGGTAGTAGTAGAAAATGATGTTGTTCAGTTCCCGCAGAGCACCTTCTACGCTTGCGCCGAGCATGACTTGATAATATTTCACAGCACTGCTCCCGTATATGAATGGGCTAAATTTTTTAATATAATACTGGATATCGCGCAACAATATTACCACGGTAAAGAGATGTATTCCCTTGGCACTACGATCACTCTTAACACACATACGGCTCCGAGAAACTGTTGGGCTATTTCAAACTCGAATCAAATTAAAAATAATCTGGCACCCTATATTTTATCGCAGGAAATGGATTTTGAAACGCCACCCGGTAACCACCCGACCTTGAATTCCTACCTGTTATGGATTGCCCAAAAAAGGAATTTTGCGGCGGCGAATATCTGGGTGCCTGTTCCCTTTTATTTAACCACCGCTGATGACCCGAAAGCTTATCAAAATGTCCTGGGGTTTCTCGATAGCAGGCTGAACCTGAATTTGGATTTTCAGGAATTCTATGATAACGTCGCAAAGCAAGACAAAAAGCTGATGCGTTTAAGAAAATCTTCCCCGGAAATTAACAGTTATTTCAATAAACTGGAGATCGATAAAAAGCTCTCTCAAGAAGAACATGAGAAGCTTTACAGGACAATTGACGATTTTCTAGGAAAGCACAATAATAAGCCTTCCTGACAAT
>JAQTPO010000055.1 GCA_028712845.1 Dehalococcoidales bacterium
TGCCAATGGTATCGAGACACGGCTGTTGAATCTCATCCGTGCGGTCGATTAGCTCACCGTCGTAGTATAAGTTTCGCTTCATTTTAGATAGGCCTTTGATGTACTCTTGTTTGGTTCGCATCTTCACTCCTTAATTTAATATTTTTGTCTCAAAAACGTTACGGGGGAGATACTAAGGCAGGTTATTACCATCCTCTAAATGTAATTCTACAACATTTACATCGTTGACGACAATTCTGTTCAATCGGGTGTTACCGGAAGGCATATGTATGTCCCATCGTAGTATGGGCAAGACGAGACAATCAGTGGACATATTAGAATATTAGATGGTAAAATGCTTGCCACAGGAGTCGTATGGGAAATAACTAACGGCAGAGGAGATTGAAGATGGACGATAAATCACAGGAAATGAAACGGGAGATACTAAAAGGTTCTGTAAGCTCCGATTATGATACCCTGGACTCACGCCATCCGGAGATGTACCGTGACCCGGTTACAGAAGGGACAAAAATAGCCGTAAAGTGGTTTGAAGCCTTCAGTCAGAGAAATCCTGAAGGCATGACAGAACTGATGCATTTCCCTTTTATTCATGCCGATGAAAACACACTTACCACTATCAAAAGTAGTCAGGAGTTGTTAAATATCCCCCCTCCTTTTATGAATATGCGTTCTATCGACAAGAAGGACTATGATGCTCTGGATGAATTAAGGATACCGGTTTTCCGTCCTGCCGAAGTGGGAGTTTTTCTGAATTTTGACAGATACCACTCTAACGGGGAGAAATTCCTCCGTGGCGAAACTCTTCTTTGTGTCCGGAAAAATATAGAGGGGAAGTGGGGACTACAGGAAAGCTCGACAATTCTGAAACCGGCAAATCAGGCTGATGATATTGACACTGAGACAATTGAAGAATCACGTAGAATCCTTACCCTTTATATGTACAGCTATGGTATAAAAAACCAGGCATTATTAGATGCGGTCGGCTGGCCCCACGGTAAAATGGATTATGAGCGGTTTGCGAAGTTATCAGGGTCCAGAATTGGCGGTTATGATAACACTATCGCCATAAAAATGGAAATGCCTCAACATTCGGCTAATAAAGCGCATTGCCTGACGACGTTCCTCAGACGTCAACTTAACGGCAGACCCATAACAATCAACCGCGGGATTTATGTCACCGCCAAACAAGAGGGAAAATGGCGCTGGTTCCTGGGTGGAGCTTATGCCAGGACCCACGATTACAGTAATGATACAGCATCCGAATAGGCTGAAAGTTCTTCTAAGCGCTAATCTATTTAAAAAGGAGATTGGGATGGACGATAAAGAGCCAAAAATGAAATTAGATTTATACAGGGGAGCTACGGGTTACGATCCTAATACCCTGGACTACCGTCACCCCGAGATGTATCATGATTCGGTTGCGGAAGGAACAAAGGTAGCCATCCAATGGTTTGAAGCATTCAGCCAAAGAAATATAGAAGAAATGAAGGAATTGATGCGTTTTCCTTTCATTCATGCCGATGAGAATACTGCCATCAAAATTAATAAGAGTGAAGACCTGTTAAATAGCCCCACTCCCTTTATGAACGTGCGTGCTATTGCTAAGAAAGATTATGACGCCCTGGATGAATTGAGAATACCGGTCTTCCGACCTGCCGAAGTAGGTGCTTTCTTGAGCTTCGACAGGTATCATGCTGACGGTGAGAAATTTATCCGCGGTGAGGCTTTTCTCGTCATCCGAAAAAGCAAAGAAGGCAAGTGGCGATTACATGAAATATCCACAATACTGAAACCCACTAATCAGGCAGACGCACTTGATACCGAAGCAATAGAGGAATCACGAAGAATCCTGACTCTGTATATGTACACCTATGAAACAAAAAATCAGGCATTATTGAAGCAGTTGGGTTGGCCATATGGAGATTGGGATTATGAGAAGTTTGGAAAGATAGCAGGGTCAAAGATCGGTGGTTATGACAACAGTATCGCAACCAAGATAGAGATTCCTCAGCATTCCACAACCAAGGCACATTGCCTGACAACGTTCCTCCGCCGCCAGCGCAGTGGAAGACCGATATCAATCGGTCGTGGAGTTTATATTACCGCCAAGCAGGAAGGGAAATGGAGATGGTTTCTATCCGGCGCTTATGCCACAATTCACGATTACAGTAACGATATGAACTCGCCATAAGCTGCCCTATTTCTTACCGTATGGGGTGTCTAAGAATAAAAATTAATCCCTCTTCCCGTGATGGGAAGAGGGATTAATTATACACTGTGATTCTGAGACAGAATACTAATCCTTAAACTGAGCGTCTCTGCCTTTTACCCAGGTCACATTATATTGTTTAGCGAACTCTTTGGCATCCCTGGTCATTTTGGTCATACTCCACCAATTGCAGGTAGCCTTGATTGCCGCCGCTTGCCCCATAATGTCTGCCGCCTGATTGATTGCCATCTTGGATGCCATCAAGCCCCATGTATCTATCATGGTTATCTTCTTCGCTATCTTTATGGTCTCTTCTTCAAGATGCTCTCTCGGCACAACTCTATTTACAATACCCAACCGCAACGCATCTTGAGCTCCGATTGGTTCTCCCAGCCAGACAAGCTCCTTTGCTTTCCGGGGTCCCAACTCTATGTAGTAAGCCGGGTATTCAATCGAACCACCTCCCCAGCTTCTGGTCGTCTTTTCCTGAAACTTGGCATCGTCCGCCGCAATGATGAGGTCGCAGGATGCCGCCAGCATCCAGTTAGCCATAATGCACCACCCCTGCACCATAGCAATCGTCGGCTTCGGGATATTCCGCCAGTGGTCACGCGGGTAGGAGTAAGTTCCTGTCTCCATCTCCTTTAGAATACCCAACGGCGTTCTATCACGTGGATTCCTTTCCTCTTCGAGCTTAGCTTGTTTGCTCCCCATATCATGCCCCGAGCCAAAGCTCCGACCGGCTCCAGCTACAATGATTACCTTTACTTCTTTATCCTTCTCGGCTTCAGTGAAGGCATCATCGAGCTCGGCATAAACCTGCCGGCTGATAGCATTCAAAACATCAGGCCGATTAACGGTAATCTTGGCAATGGCATCTTTTTTCTCATACAATACAAAATCGCGCTTCATTCATACCCCTTTTCATTAATAATATTTCCACACACTATACGCCCAAATGCAGAGCCGTCGGATTGTTTCTGGTGTTGCAAGGACGATTATAGTTGCCTATAATGTACATTAAATCTTGGCATAGGTTGTTGTCAATGTTTAGTTATAACCGGTTATCATATTCGAGCTTTGAGGGAAATATTTCTGCGCTGTCCTGATAAAAAATGACAGATTATTGAGTAAAAGAAAAGCGCTTCACCTTGACGGCGAATAAATTGAAAATAGCATAGGCATTAGCATATGATTGTTTAAGGAGGATGACTTATGGAAATCGTTATCGAAGAAAAGAGAGAGACACCGGTATTTTACAATGCTGACGTTATCGTCGTCGGAG
This sequence comes from Dehalococcoidales bacterium, assembly GCA_028712845.1. Next base: position 3,495 of record JAQTPO010000055.1, read on the forward strand.
GTGGACCGGCAGGCATCGGCGCCGCTCTAGCCGCCGCTCGCAACGGCGCTAAAACTATCCTCATCGAGCAATTCGGCGCCCTCGGCGGACAACAGTCACTAGGCATGAGTTCATCATTCTCGCTTGTCGATACTGAAATACAGGGCGGGATTATTCTGGACATCATCGACCGTCTTCGAAAAAATGGAGCAATTCAAAGCGATAGTTCCGCAAAGAGCCGGAAGTTAGGCTTCTCATCCGTTGCTTTCGATATGGAGTTCTATAAATTCTTGCTCGATAACATGATGGCAGAAGCCGGCGTCAAGCTCTTATACCATACCTTCGGGGTCGGCGCTATCAAAGAAAGTAATACTCTTAAAGGTGTTCTCATCGAGTGTTTACAGGGTAGATTCGCTGTCCTGGGCAAAGTTATAATCGATACCACCGGTAGCGCTGATATCGCATGGAAATCTGGAGCGCCCTGCTTCGATGACGGTCACACAAAGGGACCAAAGAAGGGGCGGCACATGGGGTTAGGGTGCAGATATTATCTGAGCGGCGTCGATGCCGCCAAATATAAGAAATTTAGAGAAGCGAACCCCGACGAATGGACCGGCATGTATGTCGGAAGGAGCCTTATTGAGAAAGCGATAACCGAAGGGAAATATCACGGCTATCGTAAGACCATCGTTCTTCACGCCTATCGGTCAGGGATTGCTATGTTAGAAGGCATAAGTTATCCTCTGCCGATGGGCCACCATGGCTGGATGATTGAAGATGTAACTGCCGGGGAAATAGACATCCGGAAACAGATTTTTTCTGCATGGAAACTAATTAAAGATAATGTCCCCGGATTTGAGAATACGACGGTGGATAAGATGGCAGTAATGCCCATTCTCAGGGATACGCACCGGATAATAGGAGATTATGTTTTGACAGAGAAAGATGTGGCAAATGGTGCGGCTTTTGATGATTCGATTGCCATCAGCAATATGGTACCGGATATTTATGGTCCTGATGGCGAACATTATTACGAGCCTGCCAAAACACTGCCTCACGATATTCCCTACCGATGTTTGATATCTAAAGAAACAGAAAATCTCATGGGTGCCGGCGCTACCATTTCGGCGGATTTCACCAGCTGGGCGGCAGTCAGATATTGCGCCCCCAGTATGTGCACCGGTCAAGCGGCCGGCACTGCCGCCGCGCTGGCTGTCAAGGATAAAGTCAGCCTGAAGAAGCTTGATGTGAAAAAATTACAGTCCACCCTGCAAAAACAGGGAGCACGCACCAGCGTTAAAAATGTCCCGAAAGACGTCCTCGCGGAATACAGGGAAAGTAGAAAAACATCTTTAACTATTGCCGGAGAATAAAATTCACAAGATTATAAGCATTAGCTTATGATTCTTGAAGGAGGCTTACTTATGGCAAGCATTATCGAAGCAAAGAGAGAAACCCCTGTATTTTACAATGCTGACGTTATCGTCGTCGGGGGTGGGCCGGCAGGCATCGGCGCCGCTCTAGCTTCTGCCCGCAATGGCGCTAAAACAATCCTCATCGAGCAATTCGGCTCTTTGGGCGGTATGCAGACACAAAGTATGAGTTCAGCTTTCTCGCTTATTGACCCTGAATTACATGGCGGCATCATTCGGGACATTACTGACAGAATGCGAAAAGGCGGGGGAATTAAAAGCGATAGTTCGGCAAAAACTCGCCAGTTAGGTTTTACACTGATGGCTCTCGATATGGAGTACTACAAGTACCTCCTCGATATAATGATGCAGGAATCCGGCGTTAAGCTCCTGTACCATACCTTCGGAGTCGGCGCCATCAAGGAAAAGAATACACTCAAAGGCGTTCTCATCGAGTGTTTGCAGGGCAGATTTGCGGTTATGGGAAAAGTCATCGTAGATACCACCGGTAATGCCGATATCGCCTGGAAATCCGGCGCGCCTTGCATGGACGATGGGCACCCCAGAGGACCCAAAAAAGGCCGGCATATGGGCTTCGGCGTCAGGTTTTATTTAAGCGGCGTAGATGCCGGCAAGTATAAGCAGCACAGAGAAGAACACCCTGACGAATGGGATGGGAAAGTTGGCGCCAGACGCATTATCGAGCAAGGAATAGCCGACGGGACTTATCATGGTTATCGCAGGACATTCATTCTGGAGGCATACAGGTCCGGAATAGGAATGGTGGAGGGCTTTAATTATCCATTGCCGGCGGGACATCACGGCTGGATGATTGAAGATGTAACTGCCGGGGAAATAGACCTCAGGAAACAGGTATGGTCGGCATATAACCTGATCAAGAAGAACATCCCGGGTTTTGAGAATTCATCGGTGGAAAAGACAGCGGTTATCCCCATCTTTAGAGATACTCACAGAATTCTGGGTGAATATGTTTTGACAGAAGAAGATATGGGGCAGGGTAAAGCCTTCGATGACTCGATTGCCATCAGTAATATGGTTGCAGATGTTTATGGTCCCGATGGTGAACACGAATACGACCCCAGAAAAGCATTGCCACACGATATTCCTTACCGCTGTTTGATATCTAAAGAGACCGAAAATCTTTTAGGCGCCGGCTCAACCATTTCTGCCGATTTCTATTCATGGGCAGCAGTAAGATACAGCACACCGAGTATTTGCACCGGCGAAGCCGCCGGTACCGCCGCTGCGCTGGCTGTAAAGAATAAAGTAACTCCAAAGAAGTTGGAGGTGAAACAGCTGCAGGATACTCTTCTTAAACAGGGAGCTCGCACCAGCATCAAAAATGTCGCGAAATCCATCCTTGAAGAGTATAAGGCAAGCAGGAAGAATGCGCCTTTCCTATCCGGGGAATAAGATTGAAAGTATTGAAAACATTAGTTTATTATTATTTAAGGAGGATTGATTATGAAGACAGTTATTGACCCCCAAAAAGAAATTCCGGTACATGCTGAGGCGGATGTGATCGTGGTCGGCGGTGGGCCTGCAGGCATCGGCGCAGCTTTAGCCTCTGCCCGCAATGGCGCTAAAACCATCCTCATCGAACAATTCGGCTCTCTGGGTGGTTTACAAACACAGTGTTTTAATACGTGTTTCTCATTCGTTGACCCCGAAATTCAAGGCGGCGTCATCCGCGACATTATGAACAGGCTGCAGAAGGGCGGAGGTATGATGAAGGATGCCTCAGCCGATACCCGGCAAATGCGTGGTATGGGCGGCGTCTTCTTCGATGCCGAATATTACAAGTTCCTGCTCGATAATATGATGGCGGAAGCCGGGGTTAAGCTGCTGTACCATGCCTTCGGAGTCGGCGCTATCAGAGAAGGAAGTACCCTCAAAGGCATCTTCATCGAAAGTCTGGAAGGTAAGATGGCAATACTGGCGAAAGTTATCATCGATACCACCGGTAGTGCCGATATCGCATGGAAGTCCGGCGCCTCGGTATTGTCCGGCGGATTTACTTACGGACCAAAGCAGGGACGTACGATGGGTTACGGCTATTCATTTTTCCTTGGAGGCGTGGATGTCCCCAGATTGAAACAACTCAGAAAAGAACAGCCTGAGAATTGGGGCACGATGCACGCCGGCGCGAAACTCATTGCTAAGGCTAAAGCAGAAGGAAAACTTACTGCGATGCGTGAATCCTACATCCTCAGCGAGGTTTACCGCGGGCCGAGAATCTGGGTAATGGGCGGGCATCATCCCGTGCCGGCAGGACATCAAAACTGGGAACTGGAAACACTGACCGAGGGTGAAATACATCTCAGGCAGGGAGCATGGGGCACTCTGAATCTGCTCAAAGAAAATGTGCCGGGCTTTGAGAATGCTTATATGGAAAAAACCCCGAATATTCCCGTCCTGAGAGATACTCACAGAGTACATGGAGAATATATCCTCTCGGAACAGGATATGCGTGCGGGTAGGGCTTTTGACGATTCTATTGCAATCAGCAATATGTGGCCCGATATTTTCGGTCCGGACTACGAACACGGGGAAATATGGTATCCACCACCCTATGACATTCCTTACCGCTCGCTGGTTTCAAAAGATACAGATAATTTGCTTGGCGCAGGCGCTACCGTTTCGGCTGATTTCGTTGCATGGGCGGCAGTAAGATATTGTGCCCCCAGTATTTGCACAGGTGAAGCCGCCGGAACAGCCGCCGCTCTGGCAGTCAAGAACAACGTTACCCCGAAGAAACTAAATGTGAAAACTCTTCAGAACGCTCTCCGCAAACAAGGCGCGCGTGTTACGGTGAAAGAAGTACCGAAACCGGTTATGGATGAATACAATAAGACAGTGAAAAGACTGGCAGCAAACAAAGAGGAAACTGTAAAAGTCTAACATACCTTTTTCCAGATGTCTGGAATTCCCCATATTTTTCTACGTAGAAAATGGTGAGGGTGAGAAGATTCCAATCTCACCCTCACCAAATACCGATAAGTGCAGGTCATGTCCCCACCCAATGGTTTGCCCTAAAAATTGGAACCAGAATTCAAACTCCCACTCTGTAAACAGTGTCTTACAAGGAGAGCTATGAAGACAGTCATTGACCCACAGAAAGAAGTAGCGGTAGCTTCGGAGGCGGATGTGGTGGTTATCGGTGGTGGTCCTGCAGGCATCGGCGCAGCTTTAGCCGCCGCCAGAAATGGCGCTAAAACTATTCTGGTGGAACAATTCGGCTCTCTGGGTGGTTTACAAACGCAATGTCTCAACGGCTCATTTTCGTTCGTTGACCCGGAAATCCAGGGGGGGATTTTCTGGGATATTCTTAACGGACTTAAAAAAGGCGGTGCTATGACCAAAGATGCCTCCGCTGATACCCGGCAAATGCGGGGGTGGGGCGGCGTCTTTTTTGATACCGAGTACTACAAGTACCTCCTTGACAATATGATGGCAGAAGCCGGCGTCAAACTGCTGTACCACGCCTTCGGAGTCGGCGCTATCAGAGAAGGCAGCGCACTCAAAGGTATCTTCATCGAAAGTCTGGAAGGCAAGCGAGCACTGTTGGCTAAAATCATTATTGACACCACAGGTAATGCTGACATCGCCTGGAAATCCGGTGCATCGGTATTGTCCGGCGGATTCCCTTATGGACCAAAGAAGGACAGGCATATGGGTCTCGGCACTGCTTTCTTCATCGGCAATGTGGATATTGCCAGAGTAAAGCAACTGAGGAAGGAACAACCTGAAGAATGGGGTTCTTCACATGCCGGTGAAGGACTCATCACCAGAGCAAAAGCAGAGGGAAAGGTCTTCGGTATTCGTGATGCCTTGCTCCTGACAGAGGTTTATCGCGGCGGGAGGATATGGGTACTGGGCACGCATTCCCCGTTACCGATGGGTCATCACGGCTGGATGCTTGAGGACCTGACTGAAGGAGAAATATACCTCCGGAAAGCAGCATGGTCAACCTTAAATCTTTTTAAGGAAAATGTTCCCGGCTTCGAAAATGCCTATATGGAAAAGACCCCGAATATTCCCGTCTTGAGAGATACCCACCGGGTGCTTGGTGAATATATCCTCTCGGAAGAAGATATGCGCCAGGGCAGGGCTTTCGATGACTCCATTGCCATCAGTAATATGTTTCCCGATGTTATCGGACCTGATTACGAACTGGGAAACAGAACTTTCCCTCCGCCCTTTGACATTCCGTATCGTTCCCTGGTCTCTAAAGACACCGAAAATCTGCTTGCCGCCGGTTCTACTATCTCGGCTGACTTAGTTAGCTGGGCGGCAGTACGGTATTGTGCTCCCAGTGTCTGCACTGGTCAAGCGGCTGGAACTGCCGCCGCTCTGGCAGTCAAGAACAAGGTAACTCCCCGCAAATTAGATGTGAAACAACTGCAGGATACTCTCCGCAAACAGGGAGCACGTATCACGATTAAGGAAATGAAACCATCAGTCCTCGAAGAATATCACAAAACAGTCGAGCGATTAGGAAACAAGAAGATAAAAGCTATTGCATAATCATATCAAGCAAATCGACGAAATATTATGTTAAGGAGTTAACTCTGTGGGAAGTAAGAAAACCATCTTATTAGAGAAGAAAGGGCACATCGCCTACATTACACTAAATCGTCCTGAAAAGCTAAATATTATGAGTTTGGTAGAATATCAATTACTTGATGACTATGTTAATGACTGTGAAAAAGATGACAACATCAGGGTAATGATATTTACGGGGAAAGGCAAGGCATTTTCAGCCGCAGATGACATGGAGTGGTGGGCGACATATAAGCCAATTTCTGGACTTACGATATGCTATCCTTCTGGTAAAAACATAACGCAAAAAACGAATATGACTATACAGCGTTCAGGAAAGGTATCCATAGCGGCGGTAAACGGCATCTGCTGGTTGGTAGGGCTGATATTTTCGTGTGATTTTGTAATTGCGGCTGAAGGAGCCACCTTTACCGATGGTGACGTACGTAACGGCATCTGCCCCGGCAGTACTGAAACCGTTTCTCTAACCAGGCTTCTGGGCAGACGCCGGGCACTTGAAATGATACTTACATCCGATACCATAACAGCGCAGGAGGCTTACCGGATAGGACTGGTCAACAAAGTAGTCCCCCTCGACAAGCTCATGCCGGAAGCAGAGGCTCTTGCCAGAAAAATTACTGCACACCCTCCCTACGCAATTCGAATGGCAAAGGCATCTATACTCAGAGCTCAAGACTTACCCTTTGATGAAGCGGTTGACGCGGAGTCATTCTATTCGGCAATGACCGTACAATTCGGACCTATGGCTCGAACCGCCAAAGCTTTCCTGAAGCGGAAGAAAAAAACTGAATAAAGTCAAAGAATCTCAGGCCAGGTTTTGTTATTAAAAAAGTTACAAGTAACATCGCGGATAATTAGCAAAAGGAGTAAAATATGAAAACAGTAATCGACAGACAAGAAGTTCCTGTATTTGCTGAGGCTGATGTGGTCGTGGTCGGCGGCGGTCCCGCAGGCATCGGCGCAGCTTTAGCCGCCGCCCGAAATGGCGCTAAAACGATTCTGGTAGAGAAGTTCGGCTCACTGGGTGGAATGCAAACGCAATGCTATAACGTCTCATTCTCATTTGTTGATCCGGAAATCCAGGGAGGTATTTTCTGGGATATTATCAATGGCTTGAGAAAAGGTAAAGCGGTGTATAAAGATGCCTCCCCTGAAGAAGCCCGCCAGATGCAGGGCTGGGGCGACATCGTTTTTGACACCGAGTACTACAAGTTTATGCTTGATAATATGATGGCGGAAGCCGGCGTTAAACTCCTCTATCACGCTTTTGGAGTCGGCGCTATCAGAGAAGGGAATATACTGAAAGGCATCTTCATTGAGAGTATCGAAGGCAAACGCGCTCTACTTGGAAAAGTCATCATCGATACTACCGGTAATGCCGATATCGCATGGAAGTCCGGTGCTTCAGTAATAGCCAGTGAATTCCCTTACGGACCGAAGAAGGGCAGGCACCTGGGCATGGGCACTGCCTTCATTCTCAATAATGTAGATATTGCCAGATATGTGCAGTTCAAGAAAGACAATCTGGAGGTATGGGCAAGCGCTTCTCGGCCCGGAACAAAATTCTTCGCACAGGCGATAGCAGAAGGGAAAGTCACCGGAATCCGTGATTCGCTCCTGTTAAATGATTTTTTCCACGATGGCAGAAGGATATGGGTACTGGGCACACATTACCCTCTACCTTTAGGGCATCACGGCTGGAGGCTGGAAGACCTTACCGCAGGGGAAGTACACCTGCGAAATGCATCGTGGTCTATCTTAAACCTGCTCAAAAATAATATCCCCGGTTTTGAGAATGCTTATATAGAAAAGACCCCTAATGCTCCACTTTTAAGGGATACCCACCGGGTGCTTGGTGAGTACACGCTGACAGAAGATGATATACTAGCGGGCAAAGCTTTTGATGATTCGATTGCCATCAGTAATATGTTCTCCGATATCGTAGGGCCGGATTATGAATTTTCCAGAAGATTTCCTCTGCCCTTTGACATTCCTTACCGCTGTCTGATTTCTAAAGACACTGATAATCTGTTAGCCGCCGGTTCCACAATTTCATGTGATTTAATTACCTTCGCGGCAACAAGATACTGCGCCCCAAGCATCTGCACAGGACAAGCCGCCGGCACTGCTGCCGCATTGGCGGTCAAAAGCAAAACCACTCCCAATAAACTGAATGTGAAAGCACTGCAAGATGTCCTTCGCAAACAGGGCGCGCGCATCACCAATAAAGAAATTCCGAAACCAATCTTGAATGAATATCATGAGACAATAGAAAGGTTGAAAGAAAGAGCGAAAGCACAAAAGTAGTTTCCAATGTAGAAGCCAAACTATACCTGCGAGTCTTGGACCGGAAAAAAGCAAGTAATATTG
>JAQTPO010000201.1 GCA_028712845.1 Dehalococcoidales bacterium
GCTATCGGTCAATCAGGGCGTCTATGTCGTAACCGTTGTCGCTGACAGCCCTGCAGAGAAAGCCGGGCTCAAAGCTGGCGGCGCTAATAATGACGGCACACTGGCTTCAGGAGGCGATGTAATCACCACCGTGGACGGCAAATCAGTCACCCGCGTGGAAGATTTATCAGCCTACTTGAATACCAAACAGGTCGGAGATAATGTCAATCTCACCGTGCTCCGTAACGGACAGAACACGACCGTACAGGTAACACTCGCCGCATGGCCTGAGAGCACTTCTTCAGACACCACACCACAGTTACCCCCCCAAACCCCTAATATTCCATTGCCCTGGGGTGGAAGAGGTCAGCAGGGTTCCGGTAACGGAAACTAGTATCGACTCACAATAAATAAAGCAATGATAACCAGAAAGGCGAGGGAAAAAATTCCCTCGCCTTTTTTGGGTCACAGATTCGTTACGGATAAAAATATAGCATCAGGACACTATTCGCTTGAAGCTCAAACTGGCAGCCGTAACCAGCACCACAGTGGATAGGACAATAGCCAGTATATCAAGAGAAAAAGGAGTGCTTGAAGAATAGCCGTCGAGCAGTAGTCTCCTCAAAGCATCAACGATATAACTTAAAGGGTTGATGGTGGCTATTGCCTTAATCCAGGTAGGCATGATGCTAATGGGATAAATAGCGCTACTGGCAAAAAACAGCGGCATGGTGATTGCCTGGCCAATGCCCATCACCCTTTCTCTCGTTTTTAGAAGCGAGGCGAGAGTTAAACTCAGGCTGGCAAAACACATGCCGAACAAGATGATTATCACCAGCACACCAAGGAGATGCAAAGGGTTAAGAGAAATCTTGACCTGAATAATTAATGCCAGTATCACAACCATGATTGCCTGGAAAATACCTCTAATGCCGGCAGAAAGCGTTTTACCGATGACAATCGCGGAACGTGGCGCCGGACTGGCAAGCAGTTTATTCAAGATTCCGAGGTCGCGCTCCCAGACAATCGTAATTCCATAGAAGATAGCGACAAACATAACCGACTGTGCCAGAACACCTGGCATCATAAACTGAAGATATGTATAGTCACCCGTGGGAATAGCTTTTATCTTGGTAAAAACTTCTCCGAATACGAGTAGCCAGAGAGCAGGCTGCACACTTCGTATCCACACCTGAGAAGAATCATGCCTGATTTTTCTCAACTCAAACTCCATCAATGTAATCACACTGGAAAAATATCTCTTCACGCTCATCCCGCTAACCTCCTGAATGTCCTTCGTGCTCTATTAGCTTCTCGCCACATCTCCCCTTCTGCAATTCTGGCACCTGTATATTTCAGAAAAACATCATCGAGGGTCGGTTTCTTCAGAGATACAGCATCAACTTCAACACCGCTCCCTCTGAGGGATTCAAGCAAATGTGGTATCAGTTTTTCACCATCGGAAACTATGACGTCACATTGTCCATTGGATGGTTCGGAGATTATTGAATACCCCAGCTCTTTTAGTTTGATGGAACACTCCGCATTTTTCGTGGTGATTGAAACAACATCCCCACCTAACGATGCTCTGAGTTGAGATGGCTCGCCAATTGTTATTAATTTGCCTTTACTCATAATACCCAATCTGTCACACAAAGCATCGGCTTCAGTCATGTCATGAGTAGTCATTATAATTGTCGTGCCAAAGTCACTTCGTAACCTCTCCACATGTTCCCAGATGCTACGCTTAGCGATTGGATCCAGCCCGATACTGGGCTCATCGAGGAAAAGAAGTTTGGGTTGATTTACGAGAGCCTGTGCAATCTCAAGTCTTCTCATCATACCGCCGGAATAAGTGTTGACCATACTATTAGCTCTATCATGAAGTTCAAGGTACTCCAGAGCATCTTTGATACGGCTTTTTCTCTCTTTACCCGGTATGCCATATAACTTGCAGGACATAAGGATATTCTCATATCCGGTCAATTCACCATCCACCGATACATCCTGAGGGACATATCCAGCCATTTGCCGGACCTTCTCTGGGTAGGAAAGAGCATCGATATCAAAAATATTGATTTTCCCTGATGTTGGCTTTATCAGTGTTAACAGCATCCGTATGGTCGTTGTTTTTCCTGCCCCATTCGGACCTAAAAGACCGAAAATCTCCCCCGAATTTATGATGAAAGATGTATCATCAACCGCCCTGACTTTCGAATATACTTTGGTAAGGGCTTGTACATCTACTGCATGAACCACCAATTTACACCTCCCTTGTTCATCCTGTATACTCCTATTGACATTATAGTGAGCTGATAATTATAATGTCAATGTAATATTAATAATGAATATAAGGTTTACTAATGGAAAGAGAAGTCTTGGTAAAGCAGATTATCGAACTTCAGCGGAAGATAGACCGCGCTCGAAGACAATATGAACTTGACATCTGGATGAACCTGCCCATTACCATCGCTCAACTGAAAAGTCTGTTCTTTATCAGCAATCGTGGAAGCACGAACTTAATGCATCTGGCAGCCGCACTGGGCGTAACTCCTACTAACACCACCGGTATAATAGACAGGCTGTTAAAACAGGGACTGGTAAGCCGCACTGAGAATCCTCAAGACCGGCGTATGCTGGTACTCCGTGTTACAAAAAAAGGAGAGGAGTTATTAACCAAACTCAGGGAGAAAAGACGAAGCTATTGGAAAGATGTGTTAGATAGTATGAATATCGATGAGCTTACCACACTGTTTCAGTGTCTCACTTCACTCTCCGCGGCAAATGAAGTCTATGAAGAGAAAAACCGCTAATAGCGCCTTTATTTTCAGTTATACGTATTAGCCATCTTCGAAGTCAAAACAATATACCCTACCGAGTACGAACTGAAAGATAAAACGGGGCAATATTGCCGTTATATCCTTGATTGTCCTGTAGTCCAGAGAAAATC
>JAQTPO010000056.1 GCA_028712845.1 Dehalococcoidales bacterium
CCATCGGCTCGATTATCGCTTACGGGGTGGGTGTCTGGGGAGGACGCCCGTTCCTGAATAAATACGGAAAATATATTCTCATCACACCGCATGACCTTGATACCGCAGACCGCTGGTTTCAAAAGAACGGCGATTGGGCAATCTTCATTACCCGTCTTCTGCCGGTGGTACGCACCTTTATCAGCCTGCCTGCCGGTATCGCCCGAATGCACTTCGGCAAGTTTCTGCTTTATACATTCACCGGCTCTTTCATCTGGTGCGCCGCCCTGTCCTGGGGTGGTTATTTACTCGGAGAGCACTGGGAAACTCTGAGAAATGTAATGCGCCCCTTCGACCCTGTGATTATCGCCATCGTCATTGTCCTGATTGCCCTCTATATCTACCGGCACATCAAACACAGCAGGGCACAAGGGAAATCTTGACCTGTCACTAAACTCGTGTTAAATTGGAATTGGTACTTGTCCCTGTAGCTCAGTTGGATAGAGCGGCTGCCTTCTAAGCAGCGGGTCGAGCGTTCGAATCGCTCCAGGGATACCACTTCTTGAAGCTAAAATTAGCTCTTTGCCTGATATTGGTAAGGGGCTAATTTATTAAATGGCACTAATTCTTTCGAAATCAGCAACAAAGTAAAATCTAAAACGATGTTATTCGCTTTTAAGACTGACACCGATAATAAGGAAGCAACCGGCAATCCATTCTAAAAGTTCACCTATTGGATTAGTCATGATGAATTGGAGAACGAGCAAAATTGGCTTTTCTAACCCGGTTGCTGAATCGACTGCAGTTTGTATTATAGGGTCAGTAACGGCACCTATTGCAAAAACGATGATCAACCATATTACACAACCTACTAAACCCATTGCTATATTCATTGCATTATCTCCTTAAAAACCTTTCTACAAGCGGTTGTGCGAACAAATTAACCAATTATTACCTAACAATCATTATTAAGCAACTTACTGTGATAAAAGCGTTTGACAAAATCTGAATGACATGTGTAAACTTGGCTACTTATTATTTTATTTCATAAGTGAGGTGTTTTAAAATGGACTTCAAGTGCATTCTTCTGGAAAAGAAAGGCAGAATTGCCACAATCACCCTGAACCGCCCGGGGCAATTAAACGCTCTCAGCGCGGAACTGATGTCCGAATTTGACGTTGCCCTTACTGATGTGGAAAATGACAGGTCGGTAAGGGTTGTCATCATCAAGGGAGCTGGACGCGCCTTTTCCGCAGGCTATGATGTCGCGCCGAATACGCCGGAACGAAAAGCTGGCAAAACAGATATCGGAGCTGACCGGCGTGCGCTACACACTACCGTAAGACGCTGGTTGCGGGTATGGGAATTACCCAAGCCTGTCATCGCCCAGGTACACGGTTATTGTATCGCCGGAGGAACGCAATTAGCCTCGATGTGCGATATCACCATTATTTCAGAAGACTGCATGGTCGGACTGCCGGCGGCCGGACCTCTGGGTGCGGGTCTGATGGCGGCGGAATGGTGCCATTTAGTAGGTCCGAAAAAGACCAAGGAAATGTTCTATGTCATCGGGAAGATGCTTACCGGAAAAGAAGCGGTGGACATCGGCTGGGCGAATAAGGCAGTGCCGGTAGAAAAGCTTGAAAGCGAGGTCAACACACTGGCTTTACAGATAGCAGATACTCCCCTGGAGGTACTTGAACTGACAAAATCCGTTGTCAACAGATATGTAGAGATGTCAGGCTTCAGAGAAGGGGTCTTTTATGGCGCAGACATCGATGCGATTGGACACTTTATCAAACCGGTCCAACAGTTCTTAAAACTGATTCAGGAGCGAGGGTTAAAACAAGCCAAGCTGGACTGGAGGAATGAAATAAAGGATTAGCTTCTCGGCGGAGCAAACGAGTAACAATCCAAACAGTATATTTATTGAGCGTTTTTCAAATATGCTTTAAGTCTCTGTATGCGAACTCATAGACCTTTTGTACGTCACTGACATCGATATTACGGCAAATTTCTGCTACCCACAGGATGAAATCATAAAGGTCGGCGTCTATCTCATCCTCAGACGGACGAGGCTCAAACCGCTGCCAGAAACCATAAACCATTGCCATAGAGGGACGCCCCCTGCCGAGGTCTGCCAGCTCCAGCGCATACAGGTAATTGTGTGCCGATCGCCAGTAAACACGACCGGCGCGCTTGCCAATTGCATGTTCGATATCTTCAGCTACATCCGGACGCACGTCAAGCTCCTGTTCCCAGAGCAATGGGTCAGCACGTAGCGCAGATAATTCTTCCGGGGTCGGGGTTATAAATTTCATAGCGTCCTCCCCACAGTCCGATTGAGGAACTTTACAATTTCCTTAGCCAGGTCGGGTCCGCGGTCATCCTGCAGGAAATGAGCAGCTTTATCGAACAAAACAGGACCTTCGGCGTGCGGCAGCAATTCTTTCAGCCGATGAGCATATTCGATTGTAAAGACATTATCTTCAGGTGCCCAGAGAAGAAGGGTCGGTATGTCCGCAAGTTCCGGCAAGCGCTTCTCAATGGCAACCATATCAGCCCAACCACGGTCTCCTTCCCTCATAGGTATTGTGCGCGGCCAGGTAAGCACCACATTATCCGATTCTGGTTCGTCATACACATGGTGGTAGGCACGGGCTTCTGTCTCAGTCATACCGCGTTTGGTCACAGCCGATGGACCTGCCTGCGAGAGTACTTTCAATCGCTTCATAAAAAACTGCCCGATTAGCGGTGCATGCCAAGTAGTCCACGGCTTTGGAGAGGCATGAAATTTCCCCACAAATCCGGTGAACAACCATGTGTTCATCAGCACCATGGCCGAAAGACACTCTATACGCTGGAGAGCAGCGCCGACACTCTGGGGCCCACCCCAATCCTGGCCAACGATAACAAAACCACGGAGTTTGAGTTGATCCAAAAGTGCTACAATATCAGCGATATGGTGTGCCAGCGTTAATGAAGCATCAATGCGAGGATGTTCGGAGTAACCAGCACCAATGAAATCCGGAATAATCACACGGTATCCTGCAGCCGTCAGAGGTTCCACAAAATCACGGTATAAAAATCCCCACGTCGGGTTCCCATGAAGCAATAAAACCGGTCTCGCTCCGGAATCTCCCTCATCGATATATGCCATCGCCCTGCCGTTGACCATAATCCGATGCTGTTGCCACGGGTATAAAGGCTTAAGCCAGTCCGGCTTGGAATGGAGTTCTCTATTCATAAAAGTAACACTACATCTATTCTTCTTCTTCTTTTTTAGCTGCGGCAACGGGAACCGGGATATACTCAGGCGGACGCACGGCTTTCATTTTCATTGCTTCCGGTTCACAGCCTAAAACACATACGCCGCAACCGAAGCACTTTTCAGCGATGACACTAGCCTTGTATTTCTTGCTTCCTGAGGATTTCACCATCTCAATCGCGTCGAACTGGCAACGGTCAACACAGACCTGACAGCCGGTACAATCTTCGTCATTGACATATGCCTGATAGCGGCTCTTGTCCCAGATAAGCCCGATGGGATACTTTGCCATGTCCATCGGGACATAGTTCATGCAACAATCGCGACAGCAGTTGCAATTGGTTTTAGGGCCAGTCAGCTGTGTCGTGTTTATCCAGATATGGAGCAGTCCCGACTTTTCCATAATGTCGTTAAGTTCCTTAGCCTCTTTTAAAGTCAGTTCTTTGCCTGACCCCCGCTCGACTACATAGTCAGCACCGCGATGGAACTGGAAGCAGACGGGATGGGTTACTTCATCATGGACGGCACACGTTTTACCCACGGAAGCAGTGCACATACGGCACGAGCATGGTGCGGTGGCAATGCGACTTTGTGCCTTTAAAATCTCATGAAAATTCTCGCAGGGTAGAACGCCGGGAAGGTCTTTGATTGACTGCCAGGCTGGCACGATACGTGTCCACGGTCTTCTGCCCTTTGATGCGGCTAAGAATCTTTCTGCGAACCGCGGATACATTTCATTCATAACAAAGTCATACCACAACTCGAAATGAGGGCGGTCTTTTTTGATGTCCAATGTTTCGCTTGCCATTGCCGAATCATGGAATTGCCCGATGGAACGCATCCAGCGATATTCTGTGCGGTTATGAAAATCGCCGCGCGGAAGGACTGCCCCTTTATAAAAAAGCTCTTCCAGCGAACTTTTCACCCTACCGACATTAAAACCTGTTTTTGCGGCAACGTCTTTCGCGGACCCTGGCAGAACGGCAACCATCTGCGCCTGGTCAGGCGTCATCATTTCTTCCATAATTATCCGGAGGCGGACGGAGCCCGGAAACCCGATTTTAGCCATCAACACCTCATAAGCATCATCTTTAACCATTACACTTCTCCTTGATTTCTCAGTCTCAAGTTATTTCTTACTTATTACTTTAAATCTTCGTAATCGAAAACTCACAATAGCCGTCTTTAGAAGAACGCTTCGTCATTTCGATAGTAGTATCCATTTCCAGATGTTTGTTCAGAGTCTCCAGCGCTTTTATGCAAGTATGCTCACATGGTAGCTGGCTAGCCACCTTTTCACCGCACTTCTCCTTGAGCAGCGCAAAGGTATAGCAGCCAGGTACCCGATAGAGTAATCGCCGGGTGTAATTATTCAAGACGGGTAAATTCAAGAATTTTTGCGTGCTGAGGTATGCAATCTCCAGAAGTCTCTGGGGAATATGCGGGAAAGCGTAATCTCCCGTGAGGTCAATCGTCTCTTTCAGTATCTCATAGGTCCTATCCGGATATTCTTCTCCATACTGGATGACCTTCTCCATCCATTCTTTGCCATATTCTGAAAATATGTCCCTGGCGATGTTTTCTGCTTCTGATGCGGTCTTACCGGCAATAGCCCGGGCGAATTTATCGACTACTTTCTGCGGGTCGAACTCCTGGCGCAGGGTCTTAATCATATCCTCGTTCAAATCGAAGGAATACGCCTTTGGACAATCAATCAAAGGGTAAGGTGCATTCCTGGCTTCTTCGGCTGGATTGGTTCCCTTAGCAGTGCCCTTCAGTACATTATCTCCATGTGTGATGGTTATAGCCCCAACAGGGCAAACTTCCACACATTTACCGCAGGTGGTACATTTATCACGTCGCACCGCCATGAGACGATACAAACCCGGTATTCTGGGGTCGGTTTCTTTCAGCCTCTCATCACGCGTCGTTTCCGTCCTAAACACCAGCTGGTTGCAAATTTGCAGGCATCTTTTGCACCAGAAAGGCACAGTGCATTTCGTGCCATCGATTTCAATCCTGGGCAGTTTCCTGGGCAGACTGGACATATCGACGGGATTGAATTCAGGTATCTTGACTTTACTGCGGTCAACCATCACCATACCTCCTTCAGGGCGGGTATCTTTTCCCTTTCTTCAAGGTGAATCGCCTGTCTGGGACAACCGGTTTCACAAACGCCACAGCCGAAACAGCGGTACTGGTCGATGCCCGCCTTATTCTGCACGACATTAAATTTCAGAGCGCCCCACTGACAGCGTTGCGCACAGACACCACAACCGTTACATTTGCTCTCGTCTACAAATGCTACGTAGTGCCCCTTCAGGCACTGCCAGCCAAAATCCAGTCGTGCGCTGATAGCAAGACAGGAGGGATAATCACACAAACAGATGCCGCCCACAAAACGGTCGCCATATATCATAATGATAGGAACATATCCTCTCCGGTTCATCTCTCGGGTCCATTTCTTGGCTTCTTCGATACTCACAAATTTGACGCCTCCCTTGTACCGTTCAGGCCAGCGTTCCCATTTCAGCATCCCGATGCCGGTCCCCAAGCAGGTATATTCGTGCTCGTTACGTTCATCACGGGCTAAGTTTCTTGCTCGGCAGACACAATGCAATAACGAAATGGGACTGGCTAACTCCAGTACCTTCTCTGCCTCCTGAAGGCTTAAAACCTGAGCCTCAAAACCACCGACTCTTCCACCTCCTGAAGATGTTTCCATGCGCTGCTTCAACCTTGTGACTGCCGCCTTGTAGGCATCAGGACCTATTTCCATCGAATCTACCACACCTTTTTCCAGGTCACCGAGAGTGACGGTCTCGGTCTCTGATGACCTGCTACCACCTTTACCCACTAGTTGTGGTCCTTTACCGGGTGGCCGTAAGGAATACATCTGCCGCGCATAATTCCGCGGATTTAAAAACCATGTCTGTCCCTCACCCCAAAGGTCACAATAAAAACACATTTAAGCCTCCTCAATTTTATTAGTATGCTCGAAAACTGCTCTTTAAACAAAACTCGCTAAAAACCGGCACTTCTGCCGCTTGATCTACTATAAATATACAAAATCATGGTTATCCGGGAATGATTAAACCCGCGTTGCCGTTTCTACTCCTTCCCTTTTGCAAGTTGCCGTACCATCCGCACAACATCTTTACCCGTATTCTTAGCTTCCTCTATGGCTGACAAGCCCGGAGCGGCACCCACTCCTTTCAGCACATCGCCTTTTTCCTGACCGTAGCCAATCGCTCCCCTGACCGGTATCATTCCGAGAGCCATGAAGTAACCGATTAGAAGGTTTCGCGTCTGCGATGCGCCCACACGTCTCACTGCCAGAATCGGCGCGGCAACTTTTCCCTTTAATCGTCTATCCATATGGAACGCATAAGTCCGGTCCATAATCGCCTTTGCCTGGGCGCTTACACTGCCGAAATATACAGGAGAACCCAAGATAATAGCATCCGCTTTTTCGAGCTTCTCATAAATCGGCTGCATATCATCTTTAATGTGGCATGTATGAGTCTGTCGGCAACTATTACACCCGTCGCAAGGCGCAATCGTTTTATTAACCACCGATATAAGTTCGGTTTCAGCCTGTGCTTCCTGTGCGGAGGCAAGCGCTTCGTTGACCAGTACTTCTGTATTGCCCCCTTTGCGTGCGCTACAAACAATGCCCAAGACCTTCATGTCAATCGGCTCCTTCTCCGTCAATGATTTTTAAACATGAGGTGAATAATTATCCACAATAATAGAACAAGACACCTTTGGGCGTCAACAAAACGAGAAAAACCATCAGCAAACACTACCCGTTTTTCAGCATCGGATGCAATATACCGATATTTGATGTAAAATGGATAAGACAATTAATGATGAATTCCAATTTTATGAAGCAGAAGGAGTAAACAGCATGGCGTTTTTAGAAGAACCAATCAAGTCAGTTAAAACCATCAAGAACTACGTGAATGGAGAGTGGGTTGAATCCAAAGGCAAAGTAGTAGATGTGGTGAACCCGGCTAATTGCAAGACAATTGCCAGGGTACCCATCTCTACCAAAGAAGAACTGGATGACGCCGTTGCCGCCGCTAAAGAAGCATTCCCGGATTGGAGAAGGACTACACCTCTAGCCAGGTCAAGGCTTCTCTTCCGCTTGAAAGAACTGGTCGAAGAAAATTTCGAAGAAGTGAGCCGCATTCAGACACAGGAACACGGCAAAACTATCGACGAATCGAGAGGCGAGACAAGACGCGGCATTGAAAATATAGAAGTTGCCTGCGGTATTCCGACTTTGATGCAGGGCTACTACTCCGAGGATATCGCTTCCGGTATCGACGAGTGGCTCATCCCCATACCACTAGGGGTATTTGGAGTTATCGCTCCTTTCAATTTTCCCTGGATGATCCCCCTTTGGTCGGCGCCTTATGCCGTAGCAACCGGTAACTGCGTAGTCGTCAAACCATCCAGCGAGGTACCTATCAGTCAGATGAAACTGGCAGAGCTGGTTGAAGAAGCTGGTTTCCCGCCGGGTGTGTGGAACGTGGTCAATGGCGGCAGGTCAGTAGTAAATGGTATGCTGGAACATCCCGGTATTGCCGGTATAACCTTCGTTGGCTCAACGCCTACTGGCAGGGACGTGATTTATAAAAAATGCGGTGAGACCGGCAAGAGATGCATTGCCCAGTGCGGCGCCAAGAACTTCATGACCATTATGCCGGATTGTGATGTGGACAAAACCGTCGCGGCAATGATGACCTCATTCTTCGGCAATGCAGGGCAGCGTTGTCTGGCAGCTGCTAACGCCGTTGTCATCGGCAATGATAAATTCTACAAGAGTTTTGTGGATAAAGTGCTCGAACAGGCATCCAGAATAAAGGTTGGTAACGGTCTCGATGAATCAATGCAGATGGGACCGGTTCGGGATAAAGAGAAGAAAGCGAACATTATGCGTTACATAGAAATCGGCATTAAAGAAGGTGCAAAGCTCAGATTGGATGGCAGGAAACCGAACATTATCGGCGGCTATCCTGATACCTGCTTCCTCGGTCCCACCATCTTTGAAGACGTCGCAGCGAGTATGACCATCGCTCAGGAAGAAATCTTCGGTCCGGTAATGAGCATTATGCGTGCCAAAGACCTGAAAGAAGCCATCGCAGTCTCCAATGCCAACTCGTATGGCAATGGTCACTCTATCTTCACCCAGAACGGCAAAGCCGCCAGGGAGTTTCAATATAATATCGCCAGCGGTAATGTCGGTATCAATATCGGTATCACTGCGCCAGTCGCCTTCTTCCCCTTCAGCGGGATGAAGGACTCTTTCTTCGGAGATTTGCATACTCAGGGCAAGGAAGCCGTCCGCTTTTTCACCGAAAGCAAAGTGGTTATTCAGAGGTGGTTCTAAAATAGGGGGATAAATTCAATGATAATACACACAGCTTCAGAAGGCATCACTTTAGCTAAAAAACTGGAGAATGATTCAGCCGCATTCTATGAATCGGTAGCGCAGAAATATCCCAAAGATGCCGAAACTTTTCTGGCTATTGCCAAAGAGAATAAGAAGAATATCATCCAGACTGAGCGGGTTTACTTCGGGGTTATCAGCGATGCTATCGAGGGGAGCTATGCTTTCAATCTGGAAGCAGATGACTACACCCTGGGAATCAATATTAAAGCTAATGCGGGTTATGCTGACATCTTGAAGCAAGCGATAATGATTGAGGAAAAGATTATCAAGTTTTATACCGATGCCGCCGTACAATCAAAATCCCTGATGGCGGATATCCCGCGGGCGTTCGAAATCATCGCCAGAAAAAGAGGCATACGGTTAGAGAAACTAAAGTCGCTTTCTTAGTAATAACTAGGACTTACACAGAAGGTATAAAACACCTCTTCTATCAAGAAGAGGTGTTTTATTTAGATTAGAATTTGTACAGACATAAGGCATTATCCCGCAGAAATTTGGGGCGAACATCGTCACGTATTGGTAGCGCCTTCACGTCATTTATTGATGTCTGGAAAGTGATAGTGGGGTGACCTGAAGCCCACATAACTTTATCCTGAGCGCGACTATTCAGGTGGTGAATAAATTCAGGCGGGAAATATTTTGGACGGTATTCATTGGTCTGCAGGTAGCAGTTCGGGTATTTAATAACATTATGAATCGCTTCTTCTACCCACGGGTGACCTAGGTGCGTCTGTACAACTTTCATCTCAGGGAAAAGATAGCAAATTTCATCCACGTACAACGGACTTTGAGTGCGAGCAAAGCCAGCCGGTCCGGGGTAGCCGACCGCAATACAGACCTTCAAATCATACTCTACTGCCAGCGAGTAAAGGGGAAACAATCTAGCGTCAGTGCAGGGCACTCCTACAAAGTACCCTGTTATCGTTATTATCTGGAGTCCTTCCTCTTTAACCAACTTCTTAATGGTGCGGACTTCGTTCATTATGCCATTGGCAATTGGATTCACACGGAAGCGCGCCAGGAACTTTCCCGGATATTTTCTCCTTAATTCTCTCACCCAATCATGCTCTTTCTCACTATGGATGCTAACCAGACCCTTCTCAACACCGGCCTCATCCATCATTTTTACCAGTTCGTCATGCGTTAGACCCCTGACAAGCCTTTCAGTTAGTCCCGGGAAAAGCGATAAAACACCACCTTTACCGGTGGCTTCTTCCGCAGCTTGTTCCTCTAGGTTCCGCGGCATGGGGCAAAGTATCAAACAATCAACGGCTTTGATTTCTGCAGGCATGGCTATTTCCTCCCTAAATTAACAATATTGTTCTGCCTCCACATAAGAGAAGCAGAACAATATTATCATCCGTGCACCAAACAAGACTGGATAGAAGTTATTTCTTAGTAGCTTTTTCGGCTGGTTTAGCAATCTTTTTATTCAAAGCGTCGGCATCTCCGCCGCTCATACCGGCGATATACTTGACCAGCTTCTTCCTCGACTCGATGTCATATTGCGTGGTGATAGCAATCTGCTCCATAATAGGTGAACCACCACCATGATAGTTACCCACGTTTGTGATTCCACCACTAGCTGAGCAGAGTATGTCACCCAGGTAACGCCAGAACTGCGCCTGGTCCTCCACCGACATCTTCGGACTCCGCTGGGTATATTTCATCAATTGGTCCTTGATGGCAGGATTCATGAAATCTTTCTCATGCGGGAAGGTCGCCGTAACACCACCGGAAATATTGCAGAGAATTTCAGCTTCATGATAAACTGCTTCACCTGTCAGACAGCGCCCTACGTTGCAATAAATGGAGTGGGGAATATATGACCCTGGACCATAAGGCACGAAGCCCACGCCCGGCATATAAACTTCCGGTCTGCCAAGCTCTGAGGCAGTGAAACCTGCCGCATAACCCAGTTCGGTGGTCATGATAATCTCGGCCAGCATCTCACGAACATGGGACTCTTTCTGAATATTATTCGCCTCGGCGGCAAGAGCGGCTGTCCCCAGAATCACATCACCGATGGCCGGTTTACAACCGGAGTAAGAATGACGATGGAACAAGGCAAAGAGTAATGCCAGTGTACCACCATGCTGCCATTCGCCGGCAAGGAAGACTCTCTCCCACGGCACGAAACAATTGTCGAATATCATGTAGGAGTCTGTGCTTCCCGGCATAAATCCACGCTTGTACTTCTCACGTGGTCGGTAATTGTGGACGGTAACTACCTGTTTCAGTCCATCCCAGTCACCGGGTACAGCGAAAGACACGGCATAGTCCTTGTCCTCGGCGCGTAATGCCCTCGTGGGCACTACCAGTACTTCGTCGGCTACCGAAGCTTCGGAAATGTGCAGTTTACAACCGCTGACGATGATGCCATCCTTCGTTCTTTCCTTGATTCTTACATAGGCATCGGGATTCGGCTGGTCGGCAGGTCTCAGCATTCTGTCGCCCTTGACATCGGTCTGGGCGCAGCAACCTATCAGGTCTTCGTTCTGGAAACGGGTCAGCCACTTCTTGAAGTTCTCGTGGTACTGGGTGGCGCCTTTGTTCTGTTTGTCCGCTTCGTATGAGACATTGTAAATAGCGTTGGTGCCATCGATACCCATGCATCTCTGGATACAACCACCGACCTTCTGGCACAGCATCCGCGTCAAATCCTGTTTCATGTGCAGGTCATGGGTGTTCTGGTGAATGTGTGTGAAGCGGTTGATTTTCTTCCCGGTGAGGTGGGAGATGGCTGTACACAATTCTTCATTTTCCGGCTTGGCGGCTTCATCGTATGTACTGCCAATGGTATCGAGACACGGCTGTTGAATCTCATCCGTGCGGTCGATTAGCTCACCGTCGTAGTATAAGTTTCGCTTCATTTTAGATAGGCCTTTGATGTACTCTTGTTTGGTTCGCATCTTCAC
>JAQTPO010000202.1 GCA_028712845.1 Dehalococcoidales bacterium
TGATAGCACCGGCTGCGTTTGCATACCATTCGTCGGTCACGTAACCTAGTGGCATCGCGAAGGCGAAAATACGGTCTTTATTATAGATTAGAATCTTACGGTAATCGCCGGGTTCAAGACCACCGAAAGACATTGCAGCCCTGGTGGCGAAGCCCATTGCGAAAACTGTAGCGCTGACATCGGGACCGAAGGGCACGAGGCGTACCCCCCACCCGATTTGCGTGCCTGCTTCGACAAGCTGTTCGGAAAAACGTTTGCCGTTATATTCCGCCGCCATAAATACATAGAGATTCTTCTTCTGGAGTTCGTGGGCGATACTGGCGGCGATTTGCGGCGTGGGAGCGGCGCCTAAAATGGCAGCGAATCCGGGAGCCGTACCATCGACGAATTCCACACCGCGCTTTCTCATAATGACATCGTCAGCGGCGCCCAACCAGATGTTGTCTGGCGTAACATCTTCCCCGAAGACATAAAAGTTGGGATTTTCCTTGTAACGGATTGCCTCGATAATTTCTTCGGCGAAGAAGGTTGCCATCCCTGCGTCAAGCGCCGGCGCCAGGTAGGGTAAAGGGTGTAGCTCCTTTACCGGAGGCGGGAGGATGGCGCGGCACTTTTTCAGGACGAACTCCATATCACCGAGTTTTTCCACTTTATGCCCTAAAATGCCGTAGATAATTGGCAGGTAGTAGGCGGTATTGGGGAAGCCGACCGGTTCATTGGCGCTCCACTTTTCCATTGCCATTTTCCATTTATTTTCCGCGTTTTCTATTATTTTGTAAGCGCCTCTGATAGCGGCGGATGCGATAATCTTCGACATTATTCTCTCCTTAATAGCTGGTAGCTCGATTACCTCACTACAAGTGGCTAAAAGCTGATAATTGTTCTACGTCAGGTCGCGTCTCATTGCCATATCGTAAAGGACTCTTTCTCTAGCTTTATCGATACCCAGAGCCTTACGTTTTTTATCGATATGGGCAATCATCTTTTGCGCCATCTTCACGGGGTCAGGCTCGAAGTCCCACATTCCGCCGTACATCTTCTCCATATCCTTGAAAAGGAATTCGGTTACCTCTTTATTGCCGATGGTTGGCCAGGTAACGCCAAAGAGAGTGTAAACACCGGAGCTTACGAAATATTGTCCGATGGCGATTGCTTTTTCGCTCATCCATTCCGGAGCGGCGCCACAGGCAGGCAGGTCGCTAATATCGTCACCCAGTCCGCCGTCTTTCACCATTGCCGTCGCGGCGACCAGGATGCGGCAATTGTCCACACAGGCGCCCATATGCAGTACCGGCGGAATCCCCACGGCTTCGCAGACGGAACGTAAGCCTTCACCGGCATATTTAGCGCCTTCCGGTACCATTAAACCTGTCTTTGCGACTGCCATGGCGGCACAACCTGTCAGCAAGACCAGGACATCGTTCTTGATTAACTCTTTGACCAGCGTTACGTGGGCATCGTCATGAGTGGTCCGGGCATTATTGCAACCGACCACGCCTGCTACGCCCCTGATTCTGCCGTTGATGATGTTATCATTCAATGGTCTGTAAGAAGCCCGATATAGACCTCCGAGTAAATAGTTAATGGTTTCGTGGCTGAAACCGGCAATCAATTCCGACTTGTGTTTCGGGATGAAGAAACCCGGTTTGCGGTTGGGATAATTATCGATGGAGGCTCTCACGATTGCTTTCGCGGACTCTAATGGATTAGTCTCGTCGAATTGCATGTGAGTAGCGCCTTGAATTTTGGCACGTTCATCCGTGGTTATGATTTTGGTATGGTAGCATTTCGCCACCTCAGCCAAACCCTGCATAATGCACTGGACATCGACTATCATCGCTTCTACAGCGCCGGTAATAATCGCCAGTTCCTGTTGCAGGAAATTGCCGGCAATCGGTACGCCGTGTCGCATCATAATTTCATTAGCGGTGCAACACATTCCCGCCAGGTTGATTCCTTTCGCTCCTTTTGACTTGGCATAAGCTACAAGCTCCGGGTCATGAGAAGCGACTGCCAGCATTTCTGCCAGTGCCGGCTCATGCCCGTGAATGATAAGGTTAACCTCATCCTCTTTGAGAACGCCGAGGTTGATAGAGCTTAGCGCCGGTGAGGGATTGCCGAACATGATGTCCTGTAGTTCGGTGGCTATCATACTGCCGCCCCAGCCATCCGCCAGAGCACAGCGCGCACCCTGGCGGAGCAGGTTCTCATAATCCTGGTCGACGCCCATGTGGGTGCGATGCATAGTCTCCACGACTTCACGGTCGACTCCTCTCGGAGCTACACCGAGCTTGTGCCAGATTTCCTGTCTCTTTATCGGTGCCCTCTTCAAGAAATTGATTTCACCTTCCTGTCTGCCGAAATCCGCGAGTAAAATTTCTCCGACCTCGGTTGCTATTTCGTTGTTAGAACGGTCGCCAATCTTGACACCGAGCTCCAGGGCAAGCTGGAGCAGTTTCTGTTCATCTTTTATTTCAAAGCCGGGGATATGTCCTTTCGCGGTGGCAATGAAATTCTGTGTCACCCGCCGACCATGGTCGCTGTGCGCCGCGGTGCCGGCGGCTATTTTACGTACGAAATTTCTAGCGGCAATAGTTTCCGCCGTCGCGCCGCACAGTCCCCTTCGCCTCTTTTTCTCTTCAGGGGTTTCAACTTTCCCCTTTGCCAGAGGCACTCTGCAGGGGCCCATAGCGCAGATGCTACAGCAACTGCCCTCGGAACCAATGGGGCATGCCGCCATCCTTTCGGCTCTATCAAAGACCGTACTCACCTGGTCTTTGTTCGCTTTTTCCAGCATTTCAAGAGTCGCTGGGTCTATACTTTTAATCTTCTTCTCATCTGCCACGTTTCTTCCTCCAAAATTCAGGTAAAACCTATGTTAAATCGGCAATCATTTCCTTTATCAGCTTAACTGCTTCCGGAT
>JAQTPO010000203.1 GCA_028712845.1 Dehalococcoidales bacterium
GAACAATGCCGAAATGTCCGTAGGGGGTAAACTCTGATGACGAATCGGAGTCTTAAAAAGAAATGGTAACTGAGAGAATTAAACCCGTCAATATCGAAGAGGAGATGAAAAGCTCCTATCTTGATTATGCGATGAGTGTCATTGTCGCCCGTGCGCTCCCTGATGTGCGTGATGGGCTAAAGCCAGTGCACCGGCGCATACTCTATGCAATGTCCGAGATGGGGTTAAATCATAACACGCCTTTCAAGAAAAGCGTTCGTATCGTCGGTGAGGTACTCGGTAAATACCATCCGCATGGTGACGCCCCGGTCTATGATGCGATGGTGCGTATGGCTCAGGACTTTTCGATGAGATATCAGCTCGTGGACGGTCAGGGCAACTTCGGCAGTATCGATGATGACCCGCCTGCCGCCATGCGTTATACGGAAGCTCGCTTGACTGAGATTGCCGAACAGATGCTGGTGGACATCGATAAAGACACCGTTAACTTCATGCCGAATTTTGATGACAGTCTGAAAGAACCCATAGTTCTGCCGGCGCGCTTGCCCAATCTGCTGGTCAATGGCAGTTCCGGCATTGCGGTGGGTATGGCAACCAATATTCCGCCCCATAATCTCACCGAGGTATGTGAAGGCATCGACCATTTGATTGATAACCCCAAGGCGACCATCGAAGACCTGACGCAGTTCATCAAAGGACCTGATTTCCCAACCGGAGGAGTGATTCTGGGCGAGGACGGCATTCAAAGTGCATATGCCACCGGGCGCGGCAGAATGATTGTGCGCGCTAAGGCGTATATCAGCGATATGCATGATGGCACACGCCGCCAGATTATCGTCAATGAACTGCCCTATCAGGTCAATAAGGCGGCGTTGATTGAAAAAATTGCCGAACTGGTCAGCGATAAGAAAATCACCGGCGTCGGTGATTTACGCGATGAATCAGACCGTCAGGGGATGCGCATTGTTATCGAGTTAAAGAAAGAAGCTCAGGCCGAACTTGTTTTGAACAACCTGTATAAATACACGGCGATGCAATCTACTTTCGCCGCCAATATGCTGGTGCTGATTGATGGACAACCGCGTGTGGTCAGCATCCGGGAAATCCTCCAGAGCTACATCGATTTCCGCCGCGAGGTCATCACCCGCCGCTCCCGTTTTGAGTTGAAAGGCGCTAAAGCCCGCGCTCATATCCTGGAAGGGCTGAAGATTGCGCTGGATAATATCGATAAAGTGATTGCCATTATCCGCAAATCCGAGACTACGGAACTTGCCCGGCAGAACCTGATGAGTACCTTCACGCTGAGCCGCGCCCAGGCGGATGCTATCATGGAAATGCCTCTACGCCGTCTGGCAGGTTTGGAGCGGAAGAAAATCCTGGATGAACTGGCTGAGGTTTTGAAAACTATTTCCTATCTGGAAGACCTGCTGGGGAACCCATCCCGCATCCTCGCCTTGATTAAGCAGGAAACCAACGAACTTAAAGATAAATTCGGTGATGAGCGCCGCACCGAAATCAATAAAGAAGGCATCAAAGAATTCCGTGAGGAAGACCTCATTCCTCATCAGGAAATGGCGGTGATTCTCAGTAACCGCGGTTTCATCAAGAGAGTGCCTGCCCACGTTTATAAATCACAGCACCGCGGCGGCAAAGGCATTATCGGTATGGTTACCAGAGAAGAAGACGCCGTGAGATTGCTGGCAATTGCCGATACGCATGATTATCTGCTTTTATGTACCACGCGGGGCAGGGTTTTCAGCCTGAAGTGCTATGAAGTCCCGCCTGATGTCTCGCGGGTCGCCAAGGGCTTGGCAGTCGTCAATCTCTTCTCTATCCCGCCGGAAGAGAAAGTATCCGATATGGTGGTCATCACTAATTTTGACCCCAATCTGTATTTATTGATGGGAACCCGCAATGGCGAAATCAAGAAAACCTCGCTGGACCATTTTACCGCCGTCCGCAGCAGCGGATTGATTGGCATGGATGTCGAGAAAGATGATGAACTGACCTCGGCGCGCATTGCAAACGAGCAGGACGATGTCGTCCTGGTGACGCAGAAAGGGCAGTCCATTCGCTTCCCGGTGGAAAGTATCCGTACCAGTCAGCGCACCAGCGGCGGTGTAAAAGGTATCAAGCTTTTTGAGGGCGATAAAGTCGTGGGTATGGGCATCGCAACGTCCGGTTCTTATGTTCTGGTAGTTTCCACCGAGGGCTACGGCAAACTGACCCAGATTGACCGTTATCCCAAACAGCACCGCGCCGGCAGTGGTGTCAGAACCATTAAGCTGGTGGAAAAGACCGGGGAACTGGCGGATGCCAGGATTGTCTCGCCTTCCCAGCAGGTGATGTTTATCTCTGCCAACGGCATTGTTACCCGCAGTCCGGTGAAAGAAATCAGCATTCTGGAAAGAAGCACGCAGGGTGTGCGGTTGATGCGCATGGATGAAGGCGACCGCGTGGTGGCAGTCGCCCATATGGAAAGCAGCTAGCACTCAATGATTTTTGTTTAATTGTCGTTGCGACGCGGCAATCTAAAACCGTTAAAAATGGAAGGCACTGAGCTTTAGATTGCTTCACCCGCCTGCGGCGGATTCGCAAAGACGGCCGTGAATAAAAGCGATTTCAGGAGGGTGTCACATGAAGCTATTACTCGTTCCTGGCTCAGGGGCAGGCGGTCAAAACTGGCTTTTTCAGACTCAATATTTTCCCGGTTCGGAGGGTATTTCTCTGCCGGGACATCCCGACGGTAAACCCTGCGGTAGTATTCCTGAATATGTCGAATGGCTGCACGGCTACATTCAGCGGAAAGGCTACAAAGATGTGGTGCTGGGAGGTCACTCCCTCGGCGGCGGCATTGCCCTGCTTTATGGGCTGAAATACGGCAGTGAGCTTAAGGGACTGATTTTGATGGGTGCGGGCG
>JAQTPO010000057.1 GCA_028712845.1 Dehalococcoidales bacterium
GAACCGTCTGGTCTTATTATATTCCGGTTTGCCTGATGTCTCAACCATTATCAATCTACCATGCATCCGCTTAATATCGTCTTCAGCGTGTTTCATCAAGATACGACCGATACCGTGTCCCTGTTTGTTATGGTCGACGGCTATCCAGTAAATATCCCATGGAGCTTCTGTCAGGTGAGTGTTTCCGTAGCAAACATAACCGGCAATGACACTATCGAGTTCAGCCACCCGGATATAGTAACCGGAGGCCGCAGGGTCTTCGAGAAAAGCATCGATTAGCTCTTCGGCAATGATTACTTCAGGGGGTAGGAATTCCGGAGTAGCACGGAGAATACGCATCACTGCCGGTTTGTCATCGGCAATCATGGGGCGGATGTTGGTTGTACCCACAGGTCCCTCTCTAAAGCAAATTGAATGATTTTATCGATGAATTCAGCGTAGGTCATACCAGCTGCATTTGCCTGCCGTGCGGCGCCTGTACCCGGTGAGATATCGGGATTAGGATTTACTTCGATTACGTTCACTTCACCATTTTTATCAAGGCGCATATCCACTCTAGAATAACCCTTGCAACCAAAAAGACGATATACTTTCAATACTGTCTGCGAGATGGCTTCTTTTTCAACTGGAGTAATCTGTGCAGGACATGTCACTTGTGTATTCAAATAATATATACTACCTTTTTCCCATTTTGCTGAGAAAGTAAGCAACTTAGGCATACCTTCTGGTAAAGTGTATACGATTTCCGATGGCGGGAGAACTTTAAATTCGGTATTTCCTAAAGCTGTATCGTTAAACTCTCTCCCATCCACAAACTCTTCTACCAGCGCATCGCCGCCATAGGCGTCACTGATTATAGCCACCTGCCTTTTCAGACTATCGAAATCATCTACCACGCTCATATCCGATAGTCCATGGCTGGCATCCTCACTGCGCGGTTTGACAATGCACGGATAAGAGAGGTTGAACTCATCGATTGTTTCCGGTTTGAGTACCTGATAAGACGGCGTTCTGATACCGGCGGATTTCAGGAGAGTTTTAGCTTTAGCTTTATCTAATGCCAGTCTGAGCACAGACCCGGGGCAGCCGGTGTAAGGGATTTTCAATTCCTCGGCGATTTCGGGCACCAGCGCCTCGGTTTCGGGAAAACCGCAGAAACCCTCGAAGAGATTGAAAAGAATTTCAGCCCCGGATGATTTAAGCACATCCCTGATTTCTTCGGTGGGTGGAGATAATGGTATTTGGGTTACATTATGACCAAGTTTAAGCAGCGCTTTATTTACTGCCTGAACCGATTCAAGCACCCCGAGTACTGCCGTTTCTTCACCCCTGGCGCTGTAACGGCTGACTTCAGGCTTATTATAGACAATTGCTACCCGTGCACACATAACGGATATCTCTCCAGAGCAGCGTTGAATACTGAGGCAATCAATGCCTCATGTTTCCAGCCCAATTTAACCGCCATAATGACCAGGTCACTATAATCGCCCAGTCCCGGCAGTGGGTTTATTTCCAGCATATATGGTATGCCATCAGCGCTAACTCTGAAGTCAATCCGGGAAAAATCCCGACATTCCAGTATCTCAAAGGTCTTCAGACAGTATGCGGTGATTTTTTCTGAAGTCGTGTCTTTGAGACGCGCGGGACACTCGTAATCAACCAGATTTTTCCAGTCCCGCTTCACTTCAACTGTATAAACGAATCGATTACTGTGTTTTCGGGGTAGAATACGCATCATACCCAGTACTTTCGGCGTGAAATTGCCCAGCATGCCGACTGTTATCTCATCCCCATCGATGAACTGTTCCACCATTACCGGTTGTTTATAAAGCTCCAGCATTTCGCCAACCGTCCGTTTTGCTTGTTCCGGGGTATCCACCAGAGAATTGGGGTGGACTCCTTTGCTGGAGCCTTCATAGGCTGGTTTGGCAATTGCCGGGAAGGGGAAACCGTTCCATGACATCTCTTTCAGTTCTTTCAGGTTGGCAATCGTTCGCCATTCGGGGGTAGGAATACCAGCCAGTCTGGCTAGTTTTTTGGTTAAAGGTTTATCCAGACAGACTGCCAAACACTCGGGGTCTGAGCCGACATACGGTATATCCAGCATTTCCAGAATCGAGGGCACCTGCGCTTCACGACTGCGATAGTTACCACGCCCCTCAGCGATGTTAAAGACAATATCAACTTTCTCGTTGAGGATATTGCGGAGAAATTCGGTGCCTCCGCCTAATTTGACCACAGAATGCCCTAAACCTTCCAGAGCGCGCCGTATATACTCGATGGTAGCAGGTGAATCGTACTCTTCCAGAGCATCATCCGGTGCGGCACCCTCAAGGACGACAGTTTCCTTAAGGTCATATGATAATCCGACCCGCATTTATCTCCTCACGACTGGCACCGGCACTTTTTCAAGTATCCGGGTATCAGATTCAGTATTAAATACTGAACTACCATCTGCTATTAATTCTGTTTCAGATGTCGGGGTGCCCGGGTTCCTGAAACGGAAGAGACGTCCCTGGTAGTTTTTCAGTACTAGCTCGCCTTTGTTTTTAGCGATAACATAGTCGGGCTGGATGGGTACTTTACCGCCACCGAAAGGCAAATCGATGACAAATTTTGGTATTGCCAGGCCGGAGGTGCGTCCCTGTAATCCTTCAATTATCTTGACGCCGGTCTCCACCGGAGTACGCAAATGCTCGGTGCCCTGAACCTCATCACACTGGAAGAGATAGTAAGGGCGCACTTTACTCTTAAGTAAGCTGTGGCACAGTTTCATCTGTGTTTCTACCGTGTCGTTGATGCCCCGCAGAAGTACGCACTGGTTATTGACCGGCATGCCACTGCGAAGGAGACGGTCACAAGCACGCGCGGATTCAGGCGTAATCTCGCTATAATGATTAAAGTGAGTGTTAAGCCAAATCGGTCCATATTTAGATAGCATATTGCATAGGTCGGCATCAATACGCTGAGGAAGAACAACCGGGAATCGGGTGCCTATCCTGATAATTTCCACATGCTCGATGGCTCTGATGCGGGCGATGATACTTTCCAGTCGCTCTGTTGAGAGTGTGAGCGGGTCCCCGCCGGAGATAATGACATCTCTGACGTTATGGTTGTGCCGGATGTAGTCCAGCATTGCTTCAATTTCGTCATCGCTGCGCATCCAGCCACCGTTGTGCCATTCACGTTTACGTGTACAATGGCGGCAGAGCATCGGACAAATGTCTGTGAGTACCATCAGAACACGGTCAGGATAACGATGCACAAGTCCGGGAACTACTGAATCCCTTCTCTCCTCAAGCGGGTCTTCCATACCAATGTCGCCCATACTTATTTCTTCAATAGAGGGAATAGCCTGTTTACGGATGGGGTCATCGGGGTCATCCAGATTGATAAGAGATAGATAATAAGGCGTGATGGCGAGTGGATACTTTGCGGTCACAAGCTTGAGTTGGGATTGTTCCTTATCTGATAGGGGGATGAAGCGTGACAGTTCTTTAACAGAAGTGATTCTGTTTCTGAAGTGCCACTTCCAATCGTTCCAGTCTGAAGCTGAAACGTGATTAAAGAGCCTATTTCTTTTGGAGGCAAAGCCCGTACCCGGAGGCTCTTCTTCCTTTGCCTCTCTTCTGGTCATTGCTTTACTCGGAGGTTCTTCTTCCTCGTTTACCGAGATAGTCTTAAGTGCAATTGCCGATTTGCTCACCTGTGCTTACTCCTTCTTCCATGTATTCAAGTATTACGGGGTTATTCCTTATTGATTTTCTATCGGCTTATAATCTTGTATCATGGTTCTTTTATCAAGATATAACATTTGCTAAATTGCTTGTCAAGTAGTTTTGAGAAGTTTCCAGAAAATATTTTTATAAGATGGGGAAAATATCATTTATGGACGCCGCTTTTTTCTGAAACCGTTAAGGCGTTGAAAAGCATCATGAGACAGTTTTTTCAAATTGGATGGCTCAATGTCGCTAAACAGGACTTCCTTGACACTTGCTTCAGGAACATTTCGTACTTCTGTTATGCCGGGGATGAAAATGAGTACCACCACAATACGAGCCAGCCCGGAAATCAAGAACATCGTAAGCAGATTACTTTTCATGAGGGCGGGCACGAAAGGCGCTACGACGCCACCAAGCAGTGCGCCAAGAGAGATACCGGCGAACATCAGGGCATTATTGAGGGCAATATAACGGGTGCGGTTTTCCGAAGGTGCGGCACCATAAAGGAAAATGCTGACCGCGAGGTTGAAACCGGACCATGCAAAACCTGATAGCACCTGTGCGGCACAGAGATAATAAACATTGGTGCTGAACAACCATACGATTGGGACAAGAGGCACAAACAGCGAAGCGACTTTGAGAACTTTAACATTGCCTGCTCTATCGATTCTTTTGCCCCAGAACGGCATAAAAATGAGGGTTGCCAGAGCAGCCGTAGAATTAACGATGACATAGGTCAAATAATTGAACTTCAAGTCCCGGAGCATATAGACAGAAAAGAAAGGCCCCGAAAAATTAGCGGCAAAGTTTATCAGTGCATTATATAGAATAAATTTGCCGATATTCGTAGAACCTAATGTCAGGCTCAATTTAAATATGCTGGATTGTTTATTTTGGGGGATTACAACCGGTGGCTCGACCATTTGAGATAGAAAATACACCGATGCAAAACGAGAGACCATCGCACCGGCAAAAATAATCGAGAAACCGATAAACGGGTTTCTGGTAAAGACCTGTAATATACCCCCGGCAACGAAGGAGAGAATCAAGGCTCCCAATCCGTTAATTCTGTTTCTTGAGGAGAAGTACCGTCCCCTCAATTCTCCGGGCACCAGGTCAGCCATCATGCTATTCCATGGGGCATTACTCAGCGCATCGAAAGCCGTGCACAGGGTGATAAAGGCGATGAGCCACCATATCTCTTTACTGGGGAAGATATATGGAATAAGCAGGATGGGTAGCCACATTAGACCATTAAGAAAGGCGACCGGTAGTATGAAACCTTTACGGCTGCCCACTCTCTCCGTCAGTGTGGGAGAGATGAGTTGAGTCAAAACCATTGCCATGTAGGGGATGCCGGTAAGAAAACCGACCTGGGTGGTAGAGGCATTCATTGCCAGGGCATAGGGGGTGGTATAGTTCTGCGTTAACCCCAGCATCGCTGAATAGAAAGAACCATCCAGTACGCTATTTTTCAGGCTCTTTTTTACCTGGTCTTTTGTTAGATTGGCTGGGCTTGAAACTTCGGGGGAGATAGACGTCACCTCATATCGGTTGCATCATTTTAATCTTATTATATGCCACAATGGGAATCACTGCCAGAGAATGGAGAAAGAGAGCATGAAAATACCTGCAAATCTTCTACCGAATCGGATGATAGGAAAATTGGGGAATGCTAGTTCTGCGGCAAGCTTTTTGGAGAGTTATCGTCGGTGGTTGCGGGAGGCTCTCGAGGGCTTGTAATTGGGGCAGGATTTTCTGCATCGGTTTTTACGGGCGCCTGTTTTTCGCCTGGTTTACCCATCCTGGAAATTTTCCTGAACCCTAAAACCAACATACCGATAATTAGCATCAAGATGCCTATAGCTATCAGGATGAAAAGTGCTATCAGTATAATGCCGAAACCCATCTATTTCTTCACAACCTTGTACATATTATCACACATTATATAACTTCAGAATAATTATCTCAAACATTAGAACATAATGCTGGTTTTGTCAAGGGGGCGGGGTAAGACCACAGGAGGAACTCTGAATTCGATTCTATTTGCTCCCCTGTATGCTTAGCAGTATAATTATTCTAATGTTTGATATCGATGCCTCTACTGAGTGCTTTTATTAATCCCAAATTCAGTAAACCGTTGCAAATAGGACCTGCCGAGAAAATGTCCCCTGAACCGTGGAAAAGAAACTTTATTATTATCTTCATTGCTGAACTCATTGTAATAATGGGTTTCAGCTTCGTAATACCGTTTTTACCTCTCTACATTCAGCAAGTCGGCAGTCTTAATAGCGAAGATGCTGCTTTCTGGGCTGGTATCGCCGGCTCTGCTGCCGGTATCGCAATGTTCATCAGCGCGCCTATCTGGGGCGTTCTCGCTGACCGGTGGGGGAGGAAACCAATGGTTCTCCGCGCTATGTTCGGTGGGGGTATCGTCATTGCGCTTACCGGTCTGGTACATAATGTCTATGCTATTGTTGCCCTGCGTTTTCTGATGGGATTGCTCAGCGGCACTGTCGCTGCCGCCTCAGCCCTCGTCGCTTCTGACACCCCGCGTGAAAAATTGCCTTATATTATGGGACTCCTTATGGTAGCGGTTAACGGCGGTACTGCATTTGGTCCCCTCTTTGGCGGTTTTATTGCCGAAAAGACAGGCTATACTGCTACTTTTCTTATCACTGGCGCCGTGTTGTTTCTCGGCGGTATAATCGTCATGCTCTTTGTCACGGAAAAATTCACGCCTCCACCCAAAGAAGAAACCGCTTCTTTGTCCAAGATGTTCCAGTTAGCCAAATCAAAAGAACTCCTTCCAATTCTGGGTATTACCTTAGCCCTAAATGCCGGCCCCGCCATCATATCACCGGTGCTTTCACTATATATCAGTGAACTTAATCCCGCAGGTTCCGCTGAGACTGCCTCCGGTACAGCCTTTTTTCTTATGGGGGTGGTAGCCACTATCTCTGCTTTAATTGCCGGGCGACTCGGGCAGCGAATCAATTTGAAAACCATCATCATATTCTCCTGCATCGGTACCGGTATGTTATATCTACCACCGATGTTGGCAGTTAGCGCTACTCAGATTCTTGTCTTTATGGCAATGACCGGATTATTCAGGGGTGGTATGATAACTTCTTCCAGTGCTTTAGTGGGACTGGTAACATTGCCTGCGCAACAGGGCATCGCCTATGGTATTAACCAGAGTGCTGCTTCTTTAGGTAGTGCTATCGGGCCTTTCATCGGTGGTACTTTTGCGCCGTTGATAGGTCTTAAAAACATCTTTGCCGTTACCGCCGGCGTACATGTCTTGACCGGTATAATGGTTTGGAAACTACTTGCGAGCGTCAATATCAACAAATCGAACAAAATCAGTGACAGTAGCCAGTAGGTTACT
Organism: Dehalococcoidales bacterium; assembly: GCA_028712845.1. Next base: position 7,114 of record JAQTPO010000057.1, read on the forward strand.
TTCTGCCCAATACGCTTAAATACCAGTTGACATACAAAGGCGATTGAAGATAAAATTGCGATTGTCTGTCATTGAGGAATCGAGAATAAATACCATGTTAGCTGAAGAAATTAATAAACTGATTGGTAGCAGTTCCGGAGTAAGGATATTTGAAGTGGAAAAGGGAGCCATCCGTCGGTTCGCTGATGCCGTTGATGACCCTAATCCGCTTTATCAAGATGAAGAGTATGCCAGGAACTCAATATACCGGTCTATCATCGCTCCGCCGGGTTTTTTCGGGTGGCCTCTCAAACAGGCTAGAGGTGCCGCTTTAGCCATCGATATACCGGATGCGCTTGTAGCAGCCCTTGATCGGGCCGGTTATTATATGTCATCCGCCCTTGACGGCGGTATTGAATACGAGTTTTTCCTGCCTGTTCGTGCGGGAGATATTCTTGCCGCGACTACGACCGTGCGCAATCTGAGAGAAAGGTCGGGCAGCGCCGGGAGTATGGTTTTTATGATGCTGGAAACCAAATACAGGAATCAGCATAGCGACCTTGTCGCCACACAGCAGGTTACCATCATCCTCCGTTCTATGAATGGACAACCAAAGGAGCAGGCGAATGCCTGAACAGCTATATTGGGATGATATCGAAGTGGGGGCTGAAGTGATACCTCTTAAAAAAGTGGCAACTACCCAGATGCTGGTCAAATGGGCGGGCGCTTCAGGCGATTTCAATCCTCTCCATTATGATAATACCTTCGCCGAATCGATAGGTGTCAGCAAGCCAATCGTCCACGGTGCTCTGAAGAGACAGTGGCTGCTGCAATTAGCGACCGATTGGATGGGGGAACAGGGCACATTAAAAAAGTTCTCCTGTCAGTATCGGGCTATGGACTATCCCAGACAAATGAAAACAATGACTGAACCGCTGGAAGGGGAGACCTGGCTCTGCAAGGGTCTAGTGACGAAAAAATATGCCGAAGACAGCCAGCATTTTATTGATTGTAACATCTGGATTGAGAACGGGAAAGGTGAAATTACCACACCGGGCAAAGCGACCATCATCCTGCCGGTTAGAGGTTAGTTTTATATCTGCTTGATATTCCGAGTGGTTTGTAAATAAAAAGACTGAAGGAGTAAAAATGGGAAACAGACTAAAGGGTAAAGTAGCGATCGTCACTGGTGCTGGTGGCGGTATCGGGCGTGGTGAAGCTCTGGCGCTGGCATCCGAAGGCGCCAAAGTAGTTGTCAATGATATCGGGGGGGCTGTTACCGGCTCAGGTAGCTCCACCAAACCGGCCGAGACCGTGGTAGCGGAAATTAAAGCAAAAGGCGGTGAGGCAGTACCGAATTTTGATTCGGTGACTACCAGTCAGGGTGGGGAAAATATCATTAAGACTGCCATGGATGCTTTCGGCAGGCTGGATATTCTGGTCAATAATGCGGGTATCCTGCGGGACAAGATGATATTCAATATGACTGATGAAGAATGGGATATGGTCATCAAGGTACACCTCTACGGACATTTCTATACTACCAAACACGCCTGTGTCATCTTCCGTCAGCAGAGAAGCGGGCGTATCATCAATACGGCTTCTTCATCGGGACTTGGTAACCGTGGTCAAGCAAACTATGCCGCCGCAAAAGAAGGCATTGTCGGTTTTACCAGAACAGTGGCTATCGATATGGGTAAATACGGTGTTACCTGTAATGCCATTCGTCCCAATGCGGGCACCAGGATGACGCTTAGCGAAGATATGAAACAGGCGGCGATTAAGAGCGGCAGAAATGATTTAATTCAGATGATGGAAGCGTTCAAACCCGAGGATATTGCTCCCTTGATTGTCTGGCTGGCTTCAGACGCCTCCGCTAATGTGAACGGGCGTAATTTCTTCGTCCAGACAGGCAGAATCGCACTCTATTCAGAGCCCATCCAGGAGAGAATGATTCTCAAGAGGGGCGGATTTACTATCGATGAGCTATTCGAAATGATGTCCAAGACACTGGCAGACGGGTTGGTAAATAAAAATCCGCCTGAAGCAGTTTCTTAAGTAGTGGATTTATTATTGCTTTCAAGCGCAAAATAAAAAAATAAAAGGAGTTTTGTATGGGAGATCGATTAAAAGACAAGGTAGCAATCATAACCGGCTCTGGAAGAGGCGTCGGTCGTGGTATTGCGCTGCTTATGGCATCTGAAGGTGCAAAAGTGGTGGTTAATGACCTCGGTGCGGCTGTCACCGGCTCGGGCGCATCCGCTACCCCGGCTGATGAGGTCGTAGCTGAAATCAAGAAAGCAGGTGGCGTTGCAGTCGCTAACTATGACAGTGTCGCTACAGTAGAGGGCGGCGAGAAAATTGTCAAAACAGCCATCGATAAATTCGGCAAGCTCGATATTCTGGTCAATAATGCCGGTATCCTCCGCGACCGTATGATTTTCAATATGGCGCCGGAAGAGTGGGATGCCGTCATGAAAGTTCACCTGTACGGCGTTTTTAACTGCAGCAAACCGGCTTCGATCGTGATGCGTCAGCAGAGATGGGGACGTATCATCAGTATGAGTTCCACCTCAGGGATATTCGGCAATTCCGGACAGGCTAACTACGGCGCTGCCAAAATGGGTATTGTCGGATTCACATTCGTATGCGCCAGAGATCTCGGCAGATATGGTATTACCGTGAATGCCATTGCCCCGGCGGCAGCAACGAGAATGACCCTTTCGGAAGAAGTATTAGCGGCGCGCAAGATTCGCGAAGAGCGTGGCTTAGCCGGAGGCGCTCCTGCTTCAGCAGCGAAGGGGCCTCCGGAACCCGAGGGTGTGGCACCAATCGTCACTTATCTGTGCACCGAGCAGGCATCTCACATTAACGGTCGTGTTTTCTATGCCCGTGGTAATGAATACAGCCTCTTCTCTAACCCCGATATTGCAAAGATGATTCATAAGAAAGAAGGGCTGTGGACGCTGGATGAATTAATGGAAGTAATGCCGGGCACGCTGGCAAAAGACCTTGTAAATCCGGCGCCACCACAGAAACCCGAAGAGAAAAAATAGACCATACGTTAAATAGTTTAAGAAAGCCCTCACCGTCAACGGTGAGGGCTTTTCTTTTAATACATAGCTTTTAGAGTTCCTTGTGGAATTTCAACTTTAAGGACTCTGGCGTGAACTGCTCGATCATAAGCCTTTTGTTACGCGGGGAAGTCCGTAAATATCAATGGTTTTCGACTTCTCCAGAACGCTTAATTTGACAGACCAAACCTTCGGCGCAGGTGGCGCACTTCTCACTTTCAAGCTGAAAGGTAGTGTGGGTGATATTGAACTTCTGCGCCAGTTCACGGTTGATGCCTGCAATAATTTCACTCGTGTGGCTCAACAAGCAATCATCGATGAGGATATGAGTAGAGAGCGCATAAATGCCGGAAGTAATTGTCCAGATATGGACATCATGCAGTTCTTCAACACCCGGCACTTTTTTGATGGCTTCGGTAACCTTGTCCATCTGGATGTGTTTCGGTGTGGTCTCCAGCAGGATATCCACCGATTCCCTGACTAAATTTACGGCTCCCCAGAGAATGATAATGCCAATCACAATGGCAATAATGGGGTCAACTGTTTTCCAGCCAGTGATGGCGATGATAACGCCGCCGACGATCACACCCACCGATGAGATGGTATCTCCAAGGACATGCCAGAATGCCGCTCTGACATTCAGATTGCTATGACGGGCGTGGTGGAGAAGCCGCATCGCAATTAGATTGGCGACCAAACCCAGTACTGCCACCCCAAGCATGATAGGCGTGTGCACGGTGGGTGGATTACGGAAACGCTGATAGGCTTCATAAAAAATGAAAGCGGCGATGAGGACAAGTGTAACGCCGTTGGCGAGTGCTGCCATAATCTCGGCGCGGTGCAAGCCATAGGTGTGTTTCGTAGTGGCAGGTCTCCTGGCGAGGTTCATCGCTATCAGGCTTAATCCCAGTGCCAGAGCATCTACCAGCATGTGTCCGGCATCGCTGAGCAGAGCCAGACTATTGCTCAAAATGCCGCCGATAATCTCCGCCACCATCATCACCACGACGACAATCAGGGCAACTTTCAGCCCTTTACTGCCGTTATCAGTATGTTGGTGATTTATCTCCGCATGCTCATGATTAGTCATTAGCTAAATGATAGCACAACGATTTGCGGGAGGGATAGGAGGGGTAAAATGGGAAATAGTATCGTTAGAATCGGTATTTGTTATTCTGTCTTAATCCCAAAATCTAAAAGTAGTCTGGGTAGCGTATCATCAAGGTTTTGCACATCTTTATCTGTGAGTTCTATAAGTTTGAGGTCATATTTTTTGTATATTTCGCGTTTTCTCTCTTTTCTAGAGAGATATTTGGAGTCATCCTCATAACCCCAATATTCAATATAGACTTTTCTGCTCGGAACATAAAAATCTGAATATATATCTTCTTCTACAGGAAGCTTTCTCTCATAAGCATGAAGAACTTCAGAATCATACAACC
>JAQTPO010000058.1 GCA_028712845.1 Dehalococcoidales bacterium
CACCATCGGTGGGGAATCCCCTTTCCTTCTGGTCGGCAAGCTCGTCCGGCGTGCCGAGGTCATGCCCGGCAGAGAAATGGTCGCCCTGACCGGAAAGCACAATCACACGGACATCTTTATCCGCAACCGCGCGGTTAAAAGCATCGTCCATTTCCTCCAGTAAGACTTTGCTCTGGGCATTCCTGTACTTAGGACGGTTGAGTATCACCCTGGCAACCTTGCCCGGCTGGTAGATAATCTGCTTATATGCCATATCGCTCTCCTTTGAATTAATATACGGTTATACTATGACCTGCAGAGAAGTCTGTCAAGCGGGAAAGAACGGTAATTCACCTTGTCATCCCAGACTAAATCTGGAACGACATTATAGTCACTTTGGTTTGCGGCAGAGAAAGAAAGCCCTCCTGGAACCTTGTGACAAAGCCTTTACACCGTATTGCCAATCGAAACCATATACTTCAATTTCAAGAAAACCTGCTGTCTTCAGCGCCGATTGTACGCGCGCGGGGGCATGACATTTCTGATAGAGAGCCATGTCTTTGCGGTACCAGCTTCCATCGATTAACCGGAAAATGGTGATTTCATAGGTTGCCGTGCGTGTGGCAGATTTGTAAGTTTGAAGTACCAGGCAGGCGTGGTCATCCTCGATGATGTTGAAATTACCCTGCCACTCCTTCTTGAAGCCTTCTTCGGTGTTCAGATCGAAAAAGAACAAACCGCTGGGACGAAGAGCATCATAGACACGGCTGAAGACCGATTTTAATTCCTTGAGGGTCATAACGTGATTCAGGCTATCGAAAATCGAGAGCACAGCGTCATATTGCCCTGTCAACTTGAACGAGCGGGCATCGGCTTGAATGAATTTCACTCCCGGCGCATTTTCACGGGCATAGTTCAGCATTTCCGCCGAGCCATCGATGCCGGTAACACGGTAACCGAGAGTTTTAAATTGCTGCGCCAGTTGTCCGGTGCCGCAACAGAGGTCGAGAATCCGCGCTTTTGGAGAGAGTTTACTTAGAGCTAAATTTTCAACAATGGGCATCAGCACCGGCAGAAAAGAGTTTCCCCAGTGCTTGTTATAAATCCAGGCGAAGGGGTCATAGGATGAGTAAATAACATTCTCTCCCACTTTTATCGTCCTCTCGGAATTAAATGAGTATGCAAATTCGGACTATCTCTAAATAATAACAAATCTCCTGCATACGGAATCCATATTAGTATCTTCTGGATTCCAGCTTTCACTGAAATGACACTCTAAAGTTACCCATTCTTTAATCTCTCCGTGAGCAGAGGCACAACTTTGAAAAGGTCATTTTTTGCTGATTGCTTCTAAAAATTCATCCTCATCTATTTTGAGCTGTTTAAGGATATCGGATAGAAGAAAGGGGTTAAAAGTTCTGGCTGGATGTATTGGAACGGTAGTCCGCCTACAATCCTCATGGTGAAAAGTGGCATGGCTGCCCTTTTGACGTACATTTTCAAAACCTAATGTATTTAAACCTTTGATGATCTCCCTTATTTTTAAAGGGGGAAGTCTGGTCATACGGCTACTTTAACCTTTCTTGTAACGACTTCTTGAGGGATTTCTTCACCACGTTCTCTACGGTACTCTAGAGATAACTCGATTGCTTCTCTGATATTGGCAAGGCACTCTTCATATGTTTCGCCTTGCGTATGCGCTTCGGGGACTATCGGACAACTGGCGATGTACATGCCGTCAGGAGTTTTTCTGATTAATACCGTATATTCCATATCATCCCTCCATGTGCCTCAATTATAACACACCGTTCTTAATTGTCATTATTGAAGTAAAACGTATTGTGCAAATTAAGAAGATTCGTTCTTGTAGGGGCAGGTCCGAAACCCGACCCTGCATTTAGCGGAATGACCCACTAAAGTTACCCATTCTTTAATCTCTCTGTCAGCAGAGGCACGACTTTGAATAGGTCGCCGACAATGCCGTAAGTGGCAATCTGGAAGATAGGTGCATTGGGGTCATCATTGATGGCAATAATGCAATCGGCGGTCTGCATTCCTGCCATATGCTGAACAGCCCCGGAAATACCCACGGCGATGTACAGCTTGGGACACACGGTCTTGCCGGTCTGCCCGACTTGATGAGAGTAAGGAATCCAGCCCTCATCCACCGGCGGGCGTGAAGAACCGACTGCCGCTCCCAGTGCTGACGCTAAATCACGAATCAACTGGAAATTCTCCGGTTTGCCCAGACCGCGTCCGCCGGAAACGATGATATCTGCATCCTCCAGCTTCACCCTCTCCGTCAGGTCGGCAACGAAGTTCAGGAGGCGTGTTTTTGAGGTAACGGTTTCCTTATTAAAATAAACTTTGATGAGTTCACCTTTTCTGGCGGCATCCGGCGTGCTCTTTTTGAAGACACGCGGGCGGACAGTGGACATTTGCGGTCGTTTTGATGGACAGATGATGGTCGCCATCACATTCCCTCCAAAGGTAGGGCGTGTCTGGCGTAAAAGTTTCTTTTCGGTATGGATATCCAACCCGGTGCAATCGGCAGTCAAGCCTGTTTTCAGAACGGCGGCGACTCTGGGGAAGAAAGAACGCCCGAATGGGGTTGCACCCGCGAGGACAATCTCCGGCTTGTACTGTTTGATGAGCCTGACCAGTTCCGCTACATACGGGTCTTCCGGCTGGTTGGCGAAAGCCGGGTCATCAATCACATAAACTCTATCAGCGCCATAGGCAGTCAATTGCTCGATGTTTTTCACACCATACCCGAAGCAGACTGCGCACAATTCGGTTTGCAAATTGTCTGCCAGTTCTCTGCCCTTCGAGAGCAGTTCGTAGCCGACGCCTTTGATGTCACCATTGCGCTGTTCGGCAAATACCCAGACACCGCGATGTTCATCGCCGCCTAATGCATCTTCAACCTCTTTTTCGATGCGGATAGCTTCAAAGGCACAGGACTCCTGACAAGCACCGCAAAAGGTACAACCTTCTGCTTTGATGCGGGCTTTTTCATCAATAATATCAATCAGTCCGAACAGGCATGCGGACGTGCAATTACCACACCCTGTGCATTTCTCTTTATCCAGGTTTATTCCCATACAACTCCAATCACCCTATGTCATTGCGAGGAGTCCCGATAGAATCGGGATGACGTGGCAATCTCAGGGAGATGGTGAACTTCTCCACCCTTAGATACATTCGCTTCCTTCGATTTCACTCAGGACAAGTCGCTCAGTATGACATTTTGGCGTTTTCTAAATCAGTTTCGCCTCTTTCAATTTTTCAACCAGTGCATTTACCTGCGCCTTTGGCTCACCTGTCAACATCTCGGCATGCTGAATTCTCTGGGGGTAAAAAACTTTGACGACCCAGGTGGCGGAGCCAGCCTGCCCGATGGTCTCTTTCTCTGCACCGATGCTCTGCACCGTCCACGTTGGAATCTGCGCTGATTTGGCTTTTGCCAGCCCGCGCAGTGAAGGCAGTCTCGGTATGTTGATTTCCTTGACCACCGTGATCACAGCCGGCAGGGAGGTCTCGATTGTCTCATAGCCGTCCTCAACCATCCGCTGGACGCGTATCTTGTCATTGGTAATTTCTTCAACCTTGCTGACGTAGGCAATGAAGGGAATACCCAACACTTCGGCAAGCTCAGGTCCCACCTGTCCGGTATCGCCGTCCAGCGTCTGCCGACCGCAGATAATCAAGTCATATGTTTTGATTGTTCCGATGGCTTTTCCGAGCGTGGTGGAAGTTGCCAGCGTATCCGAACCGGCAAATGCCGCATCGCTCAGCAAAATGGCTTCGTCGGCGCCGGTGCTGATGGCATCCCTCAGCATCTCGATTGCCTGCGGAGGTCCCATGCTGATTGCGGTGACTTTGCCGCCATGGCGCTCTTTGATTCTAACGCCTTCTTCCAGCGCATAGCTATCGAACGGGTTGACGATGGCCTTAATACCCTGGCGGATGAGGGTATTTGTGCTGGGGTCAATTTTCACTTCAGTAGTGCCGGGCACCTGCTTCAGGCAGACGATGATATTCATTCCCGCTTGCCCTTCCGCTTGCGTAGCTCAACGGCAATGGCATTGCGCAGGACTTCATTACTACCCTCATAAATCTGGGTGATTTTGGCGTCCCGCATCATTTTTTCGAGCGGATAATCCCGCATATAACCGGCGCCGCCACAGGACTGCACCGCATCGGTGGTGACTCTCATCGCCACATCGGAGGCAAAGACTTTCGCCATCGCCGATTCTTCGGTAAAGCTCTTGGCGCCGCTATCGATTGTTCGTGCCACACTGTAAACCAGCGCCCGTGCGGCTTCAACCTGTATCGCCATTTCTGCCAATTTGTACTGGACGACCGGCAGAGAGATGAGCGGCTGTCCGAACTGAATACGCTGGCGGGTGTACTCCACCGCCGTCTCCAATGCCCCCTGAGCAATGCCTAACGCCTGCGCGCTGATGCCGGGACGTGAATGGTCTAACACTCTCATCGTGACGATGAAACCCATACCCTCTTTACTAATGAGGTTTTCGGCAGGAATAAGGCAATTACGGAAAACAAGTTCGCGCGTCGAAGAAGCGCGGATGCCCATCTTCTTTTCTTTCTTGCCGAAGGTGAAGCCGGGCATGTCTTTCTCTACGATAAAAGCGCTGGCGCCGCGCGCGCCCTTGCTTTTATCGGTCAGTGCAATAATCGTATATATTTCCGCCTCACCACCGTTAGTGATGAACTGTTTGGTGCCATTGAGAATGTAACCCTGAGGAGTTTTCTCAGCGGTAGTTTTGATGGCGCTGGCATCACTACCCGCCGTCGGCTCCGTCAATCCGAAAGCCGCCAGCCTCTTGCCTGCGGCAATCGCCGGCAGATATTTCTGCTTCTGCTCATCGTTACCATAGAGCAAAATGGCATAAGCACCAAGTGCACTTGCGGCATAAGAAACCGCCACGGCACTGCATACCCGGCTCAGTTCTTCCACCACTAGGCATAAATCCAGACAGCCACCGCCTAAACCATTATATTGCTCCGGGACAAAGATACGGAAAAGGTCGCTATCCGCCAGGTCTTTCATAATTGCCGATGGAAACTGTTCTTTTTCATCAAGCTCAGCACGGACAGGTAAAATCCTCTCTTCCGCAATCCGTCGCGCCAGACTCTTCAATGTCTTTTGTTGTTCGGTCAAAAAATATTCCAAAATATCCCTCCAATGGTTCCATGGAAGCCGTTAAACTGTTGTAGAATACAAGTTATTATAAGGGGAGCGATATGTCCAGTTCAAGGGGTGACAGACCATATTAAAATCAAACCCATATCAATTATGGTACGACAGATGTCCCTGTCTGTCACTAAATTATTATAAAATCGGGCAGGCGAGACGCTTGCTCCTCCAATCTTGTTTGACTGCGCTAATGAAACCGCCATCCCATTTAGGTTATAATAAACAATGGCATCAAAAATTCACTTTTTAATATTGTTGGAGGTAATACTATGGCAAACGCAGCAAGGGCTTATATTCTCATTGAGTGCACCGTCGGGAGAACCAAGGAAGTCGTCACCGGCTTGAGCCGTCTCAAGGGCATGAAATCTGTGGAGACGGTGACCGGTCCCTATGATGTGATTGCTATCGTAGAGATGAGCACTCTAAATGAAATCGGGGATTTAGTGACCCAGCATATCCATCCGATTACCGGCATTACCAGAACAGTTACCTGCCTGGTGGTTTAGTTTTTCGTTATATTTGCATTTAATCTGCGGAGAATACTTTTGGAGTAATAAGAATGGATTTTGAATTTACGAAAGAGCAGGAAGCCTTCAGACTGGAAGTACGCAGTTTCTTAGAGGATGAAATCAGCAAGGGCACTTTCAAACCGCTGTGTGATGCATGGATACAGGGGTTCTCGGTGGAATTCACCAGGAAACTGGCGGCGAAAGGCTGGATAGGACTGTCATGGCCGAAGAAACACGGCGGAGCGGGCCGCAGTGATATCGACCGGCTGATTCTCACCGAGGAAATTTTACGTTACGGCGCCCCTGCCGCCTGTCACTGGTTCGCTGACCGTCAGATAGGACGTTCCGTTTACACCTATGGCACGGAAGAACAGAAGAAAGAATTACTGCCATTGATACTCAAGGGCGAGGCTTATGTCGGACTGGGGATGAGTGAGCCGGAAGCCGGCTCCGACCTGGCATCCCTCAAGACCAGAGCGGTGGAAGACGGCGATTATTACATCATCACCGGACAGAAGATGTGGACCAGTTGCGCCCGATATATGACGCATGTTTATCTGGTGGCACGCACCGACCCGAATGCTCCCAAACAGAAAGGTATCAGTGAGTTCGTAATCGATGTTAAACTGCCCGGCATCACCATCCGCCCGACAATCGATATTACCAATAGTGAAGCTTGGGGTGAAGTTTTCTACGATGGCGTCCGTGTGCACAAAAAATATCTCATCGGGGAGAAAAATCGCGGTTTCTACCAGATTCTGAACCAGTTGGATTACGAAAGGGCAGGGCTGGAACGTCTGATGGGCAACTACCCTCTCTTCGATGCCATCATTAAATTCACTAAAGAAACGAAACGCAATGGCAGGCTAATCTGCGAAGAACCGATGGTTAGAAACAAATTAGCGCAACTGCAGGCTGAATTCGAGGTCGGGAAACTGCTTACCTACCGTGTGGCGCAGGTCATCGAAAAGGGAAAGTCGCCGAATGTCGAAGCCTCGATGGCAAAACAATTCGACACTACTTTCGAACAACACCTCGCCAGCATAGCGACTGATATACTGGGGCTTTACGGACAATTGTGGAAAGAATCAAAGTATGCACCGATGATGGGTATGGCGCCGCACTCCTTCCTGGGTTCAAAGGGTTACAGCCTTCAGGCAGGTACTACTGAGGTTCTAAAGAATATCATTGCGACTCGTGGTCTGGGCTTACCCGCCCTGACGTAGGGAGTGAAAATGAGCCTTGTGAGAGTCCCCCAGCTTAACTGGTATGGCACAAAAGAATTCAAGCTATCTCTACCCGACAGATGGCAGGTTGAGGTCGGCAGTATTGCCGGTTATAACCAGCCGGCAATGAAACCGGCAGACATCAGCGCCGTTCTGAACAGCCCCATTGGGACAAGACCGCTAAATGAGCTTGCGCGAGGCAAGAAAGAGGTAGTCATCTTATTCGATGATATGTCCCGCATCACACGGTCGGCAGAAATAGTGCCGCACGTGCTCAAGGCGCTGGCAGAGGCAGGTATCAAGGATAAGAACATCCGTTTTGTCTGCGCTCTTGGCTGTCACGGCACGCTGACCCGGATAGATTTTGCAAAGAAACTGGGAGAAGATATTTTAGCCCGTTTCCCGGTTTATAATCACAATCCCTTCGACAATTGCGTCCCCATCGGCAAGACTAAAACCTACGGCACAGAGGTTTCGGTCAATATGGAAGTAATGAAATGCGATCTCAAGATTGCCATCGGAATGGTAGTCCCGCACCCGATGAGCGGTTTTGGCGGCGGCGGAAAAATCATTCTCCCCGGCGTCAGTTCTTTTGCTACCATTCAGCACAACCATCACAATACCTTCCGCGATATGTCACAGTTGAAAGGGAAGATGGGAGTGGGTATTTTTGACGAAAACCCGATGCGGTTCGATATTGCAGAAGCCGCCGAGTTAGCCGGGCTTGATTTTATCGTCAATTGTTTGATTAATGAATGGGGGGAGACAGTCAAACTCTTCGCCGGAGCTTTGAAACCTGCCTACGCTGAAGCAGTCAGCAAAGCTAAATTACACTATCTGACGCCCAAGCTCACGGATAAGGATATCGCTATCTCCAATGGGTTCATCAAGGCTAATGAATCCAATATGGGGCTGACTATTGCTTATCAGACGGTGAGCCGCAAAGATGGCGGTGATGTCGTGGTAATGGCTAATGCCCAGGAAGGGATGGTGACACATTACCTGCTGGGACCATGGGGAAAATTCATTAATGGACCGGAACGGCAAATGCCGCGTATTCCTGCAAACGTGAAACGCGTCATTATTTATTCCGAATACCCTGATTTAGCCGGCAGGGGCTGGTTCCCTAATACAGAAAATGTAGTGTTTCTCCAGAAATGGGATGAAGTATTGAGGGTATTGGAAGCCGATTATCCGTCTTCTGCAAAGGTCGCTGTTTTTCCCAACGCCGAGATTCTTTATACGAAATAATATGCCGATAAAAACGAAAAACCAGAAGTTCGAGGAATTCCTGACGGGTCAGGATACGTTGCGCATCTATAAAGATAAGCACCTTATCTTTGCTTCACGCAAGGAACGCCTGATGCCTCTGCTGGAATACATGGAGCGTTTCGCGCCTTATGAAGAAGACGTAATTGTTTTCGACCGCGTGGTGGGCAATGCCGCCGCTTTGCTTCTGAAGATAATCCGGTGTCGTGAGGTATTCAGCGAGCTCGGCAGTGAAAATGCAATGCACACACTGGACACTTTTGACATCAGGTATCATTTTAATGAGACGGTGCCCTGTATCGAGAACGATAGCCGTCAGGATATGTGCCCGATGGAGAAGATGTCTTTAGGGAAAAATCCAGAAGATTTCTATCTGGCATTGAAGCAACACATTCAGGCGAGGACATAGTATGACAGTTAAAACAGCCGAACAATATTACGAAAGCTTGAAGGAAATGAAACCCACCGCCTACGTGCTCGGTGAGAAAGTGAAGAATGTGTATCAACACCCGCTCATCAAGGGGCAGGTTGCCGGTGTAGCGCAGACCTTTGCGTTGGCGCACGACCCGGAAGGCGAAAAATTGCTCGTTACAGAATCCAAGCTTGCCGGCGAAAAGGTCAATCGCTTCGTCAAGCTATATGAGAGTGTGGATGACCTTATTGCCAAAATCAAGATGCTGAAATTCCTTTCGCAGAGAATCGGCACCTGCTATATGCGCTGCACCGGGCTGGATGCCATCAATGCGGTTGGTATCACCACCTATGATATAGATAAGAAATACAACACCGGTTACCACCAGCGCTTCAAAGACTGGCTGAAGTTCGTGCAGAAAAACGATTTCGTGGTCTGGAGCGGCGTCACCGATGTCAAGGGCGACCGTTCATTACGGCCTGCCGACCAGCCTGACCCGGATATGTATTTGCATATCATCCAAAGGCGTGATGACGGTATCGTGGTGCGGGGTGCAAAAGCGCACCAGAGCGGTTCCCTCTGTTCCCACTGGGGACTTATCATTCCGTCACGGGAAATGCGCCAGAAAGACAAGGATTATGCCGTCTGTTTCGCCGTCCCCACCGATGCCAAAGGTGTAATTCACGTCTATGGTCGCGGCACACTGGAAGAGCGGGCGCTGGAGGGCATAGACATGGGAAATGTCAATTACAGCAAATTCGCCCCGATGGTCATTTTCGATGATGTTTTTATCCCGTGGGAAAATGTTTTCCTGTGCGGGGAGTATGAGTTTGCGGGACAGGCAGTGAGGGCTTTCGGCAGTTACCACCGTCATTCCCACGGCGGCTGTAAGTGCGGTGTGGGAGATGTGCTGATTGGAGCGGCGGCAACCATTGCCGACTACAATGGCATTCCGGACACATCTCACATCAACGCTAAACTGGTGGACATGATTAAGACTGTTCAGACAATGTACGGTTGCAGTATCGCCGCCTCGGTTGAAGCCACCCGGCACAATTCCGGTATTTATCAGGTGGACAGCGTGCTGGCAAATACTTCCAAACTCTATGAGGGCAAAGAATACGATGAGACCATACGCATGCTGGTAGAAATTGCCGGCGGTTTCGTGGCTGACCTGCCTTCGGAGAAAGACCTGCACAATCCGGAAATTGGACACTTCATCGACAAATACTTAAAGGGAAAAGCGGACGTCCCCACGGAAGACCGGATGCGGATGTACCGCCTGATAGAAAAACTGGCTTTCGAGACCAGAGACATCGTTTCCAATATCCACGGCGGCGGTTCGCCTGAGGCACACCGGATGACACTGTTGAGAGATACAGACCTTGAACCGAAGAAAAAACTGGCAAAGAAACTAGCGGGTATTAAAGATAAATGATTGGGGGGTAAATAATGGATTTTTCACTTTCTGAAGAACAGGAGATGCTAAGGAAATCGGCACGTGATTTTCTGGCGGATAAATGTCCGAAATCTTATGTTAAACAGATGGAGACGGATGAGAAGGGCTATTCCCCTTCACTCTGGAAAGAAATGGCTGAGCTGGGCTGGCAGGGCTTGGCTCTACCGGAAAAATACGGCGGTTCAGGGATGAAACTGCTTGACCTGGCAATTTTACAGGAAGAAATGGGGCGTGCCTGTTTGCCCGGACCTTTCTTCTCCACTGTTATTCTGGGAGCAATGACTATTCTGGATGCCGGGGACGACAAGCAGAAAGCAGCTTATTTACCCGACGTTGCTGCCGGCAAGACTCTCCTTACTATGGCGCTCAATGAGGCTGACGGCTCCTATGAAGCGGGTTCGATAACGGTCAAAGCAGTGGCAGACAAGAATGATTTCGTTATCAACGGCACTAAGTTCTTTGTCCCCGATGCCGATATTGCGGATTATATCTTGTGTGTTGCCAGAACCGGCGATGACACCGACAAAAAGGAAGGTGTCACTATCTTTATCGTGCCGGCGAAAACTTCCGGCATCAAGTGCACCCTGTTGAAAACAATTTCCGGCGATAAACTATGTGAAGTCAATTTCGCCAATGTCAGAGTCCCTAAAGACAGCGTGCTCGGCGGGGTGGATAAAGGGTGGACAATTGTTGAGAGAGTAATCGAACGGGCGGCGGTTTCAAAATGCTGTGATACCGTTGGTTGTCTCCAGCGAGTCATGGAAATGACTCTCGATTATGCTAAAGAGCGCAAACAATTCGATAAACCCATCGGCGCTTTCCAGGTGATTCAGCATTTTCTGGCAGAGATAGATACCGATGTTGACGGCACACGCTTTGTGGCTTACCAGGCTGCATGGCGTCTGAGCGAAGGCTTGCCCGCTACGCGTGAGATTGCGATTGCCAAGTCATGGCTGGCAGAATCATACGAACGCATTATCACCAAATCCCACCAGATTTTTGGTGCCATCGGTGTTACCATCGACCATGACCTGCATTTTTACACCACGCGCGGGAAGACAGCACAGCTCAGCTACGGCGATGCCGATTTCTGGCGTGAGCCTTTAGCTAAATCAATGGGGTTATAAAAAGGATTGTCATTGCGAGGTACGAAGCAATCTCAGTGGGAGGTGGCATCCCCTCCCGGAGATTGCCACGTCCTTCAACGAAAGGACTCGCAATGACGTGAGTAAGAGATGAGGCAAGGATGCCTGTCGCACCATTGGACACCTTAGACAGTCTTTGTTAGTTTTTCTAACTTCGCCAGCACTTCATTGATGGTCTCTTCAGACGTGGAAGCCCCACCCGTGATGCCGATGTGTTCGTGCCCTTTCAACCATTTAGGCTGAATTTCACCGGCAGTCTCAATGAGGTGCGTCTTGGTCAACCCATTGCATAATTCTGCCAGTCTATT
>JAQTPO010000204.1 GCA_028712845.1 Dehalococcoidales bacterium
CCCAGCATGCAGGGTGCTATCCTTATATTCATCGGTGTTTTGGAATACTTCCACATCATCCCGGGGAACATATGTATATCACAGCCGTATTTTTTGCCATCTACTCTCTCGTAAAAACCACGCGCCATAACCTGCGGGTCGCGTAATGTGTCTCTTTCGTTGAGTATCGGCATAGAGGGCACCCCGTATTTCTGCAGCAGGAACATCGCTTCATAGTCATCATGCAGGCTGGTCCATTCCTTGATGTGCTCATCTAACTCATCTTGGTGCTGGTACCTGCTTTCGTGTGTGGCGAACACCTCCTGTTTCGTCCAATCAGGATCACCGAGCGCTTCACAGAAGCCTTGCCACTGCTTGTCATTGTAGCAGGTGATGCATACCCACCTATCCACAGCGCCATGGCATGGATATACTCCGCACGGTGCTGCCCATAAGTCCCTGTTGCCCAATGAGTGCCGTACTCTCCGGTTCATCGTATAATCCATAATCGCTTCCGCAAACTGGGGAATCACCGTATTGGCGCTGCCGGAATCGATGAACACGCCTTTGCCGGTCTTTTCCCGCTGCCATAATCCCATCAGGATTGCGGATGCTGCTGACATCCCGCCTGAAGCATCCATCTGGTAAACATCCAGGTAAAGATGTGTGGGATGGTCTCCATCAGGATAACCTCTCAGCCACGCATGCCCGGTCAATGCTTCCATATTAGTGCCGTAACCGATGTAGTACTTGTACGGTCCCTCAACTGATATCGCCGGTGCTGTGACATAGACCAGCTTGGGGTTCCACACGTTGAGCACGTCATAAGTCAACCCCAGCTTTTCGATGGTGCGCGCCGCATTATTTTCAAAGAAAACGTCGCTTTTCTCGATTAATCTTCTGAACACATCTTTACCCTCAGGGCGTGTCAAATCCATCGTACAGCTCAGCTTATTGAAGTGTTTGCTGGCAAAGGCGGCGCTCCGGTTCCAGATTCCTTCGGTAGTGGCGTCCTGATTGTGAAATTGCCTAAGCAGGTTAGGATTAACTACCGTATCGCCGTGGAGCGTTCCCGGTCGTGAAGCGGGTGGGCGAAAATGAATTGATTCCACCTGAATGACCTCAGCGCCCATATTGGCAAGCATCTGTGTGCCGTATGGTCCTGCATAGACCACTTCGATACTGGCAATCCTGATTCCCTCCAATGGCAGATGTAATTTCTTCCCCTTCCTCTCTCCGTGTCCTATCGGGTCGTGTTTTTTGTACTCCAGCTCACTGAGGACTTCTTCAGTGTGCTGTCCGAGTAAAGGCGCCGACTTATTTGCCTGAGCGGCAAGCTGGGGAAATCTGGTGGGTAACCCCGGATAGAGAAACCTGCCGGCAACAGGATGCTCGATGTCCAGCCAGTAATTCACCGCTTTGAAATGCTCGTCTTCTACCAGGTCCTGGGGAGTACTGACCATCATGCAGGGCACCTTGTATTTCTGAGCTTCCGTCATCAACTCCTTCTTGGTCTTGTCCATCGACCAGACGATGCATGCCGCCCAGCTTTCATATAGTTTATTCAGGTCATACATGTCAGGGAACTGCTCTTCCAGTTCCTTACGTTTCTGTTTATCGCCCCCGGCTAGCATATCAAGATATCTATGCCACCACAATGCATCGGCACGCCACTGCACGAATCCATCTTTACACGGAGTGATATTCTCCGGCATAATAGTGGTTGAAGTAACACGCGGGTCGTGTCTTACCAATAGCATATTGCTGTAAAGGTAAGCCAGTTTGTCACGGGCGCCGTTATCCACGCTCCCCAGCATCGCCTCCATTAACGAACAATCTACATATTGCCCCTCACCATTGAAACGGGCATGAAACAGAGCGCCCATCGTGGCAACGAAGGCGGTTAGTCCCGACTGGTACTGCTCACAGTTTTCTCCCCGTTTTGTCGGCTCGCGGTCAGGCAGACCGCAGGATGCCATAAAACCACTCACGGCATTGAGTGTCAACTCCGACATCGCAAAGTCCCGGTACGGTCCGTCTTTCCCGAAATTGGAGATGGAGGTCACCACCAGTTTGGGATTGATTTTCTCCAGAACAGAGTAGCCTAAACCTAACCTGTCCATCACTCCTGGACTGAAGCTCTCTATCACTACATCGGCAGTCCTTGCCAGCTTCATAAAGATTTCTTTACCTGCTACCGATTTCAGGTCGATAGTAACGCTTCTTTTATTGGTATTGAGATTAAGAAACAGTCCGCTCTTCTCCGGGTGGGAGGAATCACCGGCGAATGGCTTTAAGTAACGGGCGCCGTCTCCTTTCCCTGGTTTTTCTATCTTAATGACATCGGCACCGTAATCGGCGAACATTTTACCGCAATAGGGACCGGCGATGTAATGACAGACTTCTATTACTCTCACATCCTTCAAAATATGATATGCCACTATGCTGCCTCCTGAAATGAGTATGTAATCTTAAATTACGGACGTGTGAATTATTCTTGCATAAAATCACCGAATGGCGGTCTCTTACTTCACTTGCGTCTTTGTAAGACACAGGTAATATATCAATACTTTGAGATGATACTGCGCTTCACGCTGAAGTGTGCTAAATGAGCCAGGTATTAGCATCACTAATTTTTGCATTATAACAACGAATCGAGAAAAATACAATCAAAACGTGTACAAAATTATGCAATTGGAGGAGGTGTTTGAAAAAATCATGAGATATAAACCCGTGAAAAACAACCTGACATAATGTTGCTAAATAAATACTGAATAAATAGACATAATATATGTTATTGCTCATAATTGACTCCGCAAAGTTTACTATATTGTCACTGGTTACAAAAGCCATTAAAATTGTAACCACTCGGTAACCGTTTTGTAACTAATTTCTAACAAATGTTAACTTGTTTGTA
>JAQTPO010000059.1 GCA_028712845.1 Dehalococcoidales bacterium
CACTGAACCTCTTTATGTCACCGGCGGCGCGTCTAAGAGTCCGGAAATAGTGAGAAGAGTGGCGGCTATCTGGAATAAGCCTGTGGTCAGTTTTGAGCAGTCCGGTGCGGCTCTGGGCGCGGCTGTCGCCGGCGCTTATGCCTTTTTGAAAACCATCGGTAAAGAAATTAAGATTGAGGAATTAAACAAAAACCTGCCCAAAAAGAATGTCCCCATCTATCCGATACCGGCAGACGTTCTTGCTTATCATGACAGCGGAGGATATCTTGAGAAGCTCTCTCCAATTGCGGAGAAAGTTTTAAGAGAGCATCCCTTCGGTAGCTGATTTGAAGACGTATTGTCCCTAAAGTGGCGCCAGGTCTTTTATGATGTGCGCCGAATAAATATGCATAAGAGCCACCAGTCGCTTTTGAGCATCTTCATACCTGTATTCAGTAGTATAAAACACGGTGCGCTCAGTCTGCCATTTATCATAAATACTGGCTTTCATTATGTATTTGTGATCGATAAACATCGGTTCGTACATCACAAAGTCCGTGCCGGTATCCATCGGTATTCTGAACCTGGGAGAGCGGATGGGATTCGGCTGATTTAAGATGAACCCTTGATACATCATGTCTCTGATTATTGACGGTAATATTATGGGGCTTCCCCATGGTGAAGCAACGCGAAACCACCAGTTAGTGTTTCCGTCTCTGTCAAGCTCGGTAATGGCTTCGCTCAGAGGAAGATGAGCTTCGAATGGCTCTCGCGATAGTCCTATCTTTATCTCGGGTAATGCATCTGTCCCTACAGTCTGATGTTTTACCGGGTTTCTTTCCCATGGCGGCACAGGTCTTGTGCCGGGCTTGGCGATAGCTGCCCAACCCGGAGCCGCTTGCTTACCATCTTTGGTTTCGATATGAAAAGCAATTTTGCGCATATCGGCGGGGTCAGGTTTTGTCTCTTCCCAGACAGCCCTCACTTCGCCTTCGTATGTCGGTGTCTTGTGGCGGACACTGTAAACTCCACCGTTATACCAGAGATGTCCGAAACTGGCTGATATGCTTTCTAATGCAACACCATCCAGAGTCGTTCCCCCTACGAACCCGCCTTGAAAGCCATATTTTTTGGCGGCATCATCGTCATGAATCAGTGTTGATGGCATGAAGCCTTTCGCAATTCGATCAGAAGATTCCTCCGGTCTTCGTACTCTAATCCACGGTCCGATATTCATTGCTGTCTCCTTATTCATTTTTTCCTTATGCTGTAAATACAACCGCAGTAATTTTGACGGTAAATTTGGAACTTCTTGGCGAGTTCATTCGCACGCTGAAACCCGCCCTGTTTTTTAAAATCTCTTACCAGAAATTTGTCTCTGCCAATCTCTTTACCGATACGGTTGACAATTTCCGCCGATTTCTGTGGTCCAATCGTCAGCGTAGTGGTGAAAGCATCGAAGCCCATTTTCTGCATATAGTCATAAGTTTCCTTCAATCTCATTCTGAAGCAGACTTCACACCTTTTACCGCCCTCCGGTTCTTTTGTTAGTGTGGCGGTATTTTCCAGCCATTCATGGGGATTATAAAGTGAATCTACCAGAGGAAAGCCCATTCCTCCGGCAATGTTTTCGGCGGCTTTCAGCCTCAACAAATATTCTTCCGAAGGGTGGATATTGGGGTTAAAAAAATAGCCTGTCACCTGGTGCCCTTCGGAGATAAGCCTTTCCGCCGCGCCCGCCGCGCAGACGCCGCAACAGATATGTAGAATTATTTTCATTCTGTACTACCACGATTTCAATACTTTAGCCACTTCGGTAAAAGTAGTGAAGGGAATACAGTCGAGTCCGGCGTTCTGACAGTGTTCCAGCAAACTATCAGTCGCAAAAATTTGGTTACAATATTTAGCAGCGGAAAAATCAGAAGTTCCGTTGCCGATATAAACCACCCGGTAGCCTTTGTCGAGATAATGCTGTGAATATTTGTTCTTAAACTCAGCACTGATTTCTCTCCCGTCCGGTCCCACATATCTGACTTTGAGTCCATCAGGATGGAAACGGGTTTCGGCGGCGTGATATTCGGTGCCTTCCAAATCGTTATCCCTAAGCATTTTCTCGATGTAGAAATCCAGACCGTTGCTGACAATTACGAAACTGAAATCCTTTTTCTGACACAACTTCACGAATTCTTTGAAGCCGGGGCGTACCTTAACCCGGTCTTTGATATAATCCAGCATCGTTTCCTTACTGGCGGCGACCGTATCGAAAGCGCGCCGATTGAATTCTCCGACGGTGATTTTGCCATCACTGTATTGCTGTAAAATAGCCCGCCAATTGCCTTTGGCGAAAGCATCGAGTATCATGAAACTAACGTCTTTTTCCGTAACGGTGCCATCGAAATCACATTGAATCATGATTTTCTGTTTCTGTTCCAATATTACCTCGGTTGGTTATTCGAGCGCTTCTTCTATGATTGCCTCGGCGATTTCCTCATCCGACATTCCCAGAATCTCTTTGCAGATATATTCGTTATGCTCACCGAGTAGAGGAGTTCGGCGAACTTCGTAAGCCGCTTTCGATGCCAGGAAAGGGGGACGGGGAGAGCGATATTTGCCTACTTCGGGGTGCTCCAGTTTCCAGTTGAAATGTCTGAACCTCAACTGTGGGTCATTATCCGCTATATCCAGGTCAAACGCGGTAGCTACCAGTCCGGCGGCTACTCCAGACGTTTGCATCTTTTGCATCACTTCTTCGGTCAAGTGGTTTACTGTCCAGTCCTCGACCAATTTATCCAGTTCGTCTTCATTTTCTTTTCTTGACATAAGGGTGACAAACTTCTCGTTTCGTGTCCATTCGGGGTTGCCAATCACTTCGCAGAAACTCTGCCATTCCTTGTCAGTAAAGACAGCAAGTGTGCACCATCTGTCATTCTCCCGACAGCGATAAACCCCGTGAGGCGCCGCATAATCATGACGGTTTCCATTACGGGAATCTATCCGCTTGTTCACATTATAATCGAGCAGGAGCGGCTCCACGAACTGCATCGCAAGTTCATATTGAGACATATCGATGTATTGCCCTTTGCCGGTCCTTGCCCTGTAGTCGAGAGATGCCATAATCGCAAGGAGACCAAAATGAACTGCCACAAAATCGGTGTATGGCCAGATATGTGGCGGCGCACGGTCTGGCCAGCCGACGATATTGTGAAAACCCGAAAGGGCGCTTAATTGATGTCCGAAACCGGGATGATGAGCATGCGGTCCGGTCTGTCCCTGCATACAGGTACTCATCATAATAATATCCGGGTTAACTTTACGGAGCACTTCATAGCCTAAGCCCATTCGTTCCATCGCCCCGCCGGCGAAGTTTTCCACCACAATATCAGCCCAGGCAACCAATTGCTTGTTTATTTCTTTTGCCCTCGGCTTGGTTAAATTAAGCGCAATGCTTAATTTACTGGTATTGTGGCAATTGAAATCGATAGCGCGGTTCAGTCCGGGAATAGCGTCCTTATAAGGATGGCGGCGGCGCTCCTCGTCGCCCTTGGTTCTGCCTTCGATTTTTATTACTTCAGCGCCGCAATCACCTAAGGTCTTGGTCATTAAGGGTCCCGTAAAAGCCCAGGTAAAATCGGCTACTTTAATCCCTTCCAGTAATTTCTGCGGCATCTATACGATTCCTCCGTTTGTGGTAACAGCTGATGGGAATTGATTGTTCAACATTCTTATATCACTCCGGCTTGCTTTAACTGGGTGAGTGTCTCCCCTGTTATGCCAAACTCCTGCTCATAAATTTCTTTATTGTGCTCGCCGATAAGCGGGGCGCGCCGATAAATCCTGGCAGGTAACTCGGAAAATTTGGCGAAGGCGCCCGGATATGTAATGCTGGTTCCCAATTCAGGATGTTCTACTTTCACCCAAAAATCGCGGAAGGCAAGCTGTTTACTCGCCATAATATCTGCCGCATCATTGACAGGATAAAGCATCACTCTGCGTTTGATAGCGCCTTCAAAAAGCTCGGCTTTAGTATGGGACATAAGAAATCCCATTGTCGATTCTTCCATCTTATCAATTACTTCCTTGGTAGTCAGCGTAAAGTCAAAGTTCATCCAGTCGAACGTTCTCAGAAAATCATTGAGTTGCCCTTCTTCGTCCATCCACCTCAGGAATTGTGGACCACTCAAATTAAATAGAGGACCACCGGCATACATCCATACTATACAACCGTCTTTGCATGGCCAGACTGCCCTTCTCCGGACGCCTGTTTCCTTCCTGCCCAGTAGCATCATCGAGTTGCGGTCGCCGGGGCAGGAACAACGTGCCACACACTCTTGAATAGATATGTCCAGTTGTTGTCCTTGCCCGGTCATCCGCCGGTAATAGAGAGCCATTACGGCGGCAGAAGCGCCCTCTGCAGCGCCCTGAAGATATGCCTGCGAATGATTGCTTGCGTGGAGCGTAGCGCGGTCATTATCACGCCAGAGATTCATTGCTCCGCCCATACCCCAGAGAACAATATCGGCAGCCTTGAAATCCTTATGTGGCCCCGCCTGTCCAAAGGGGGTAATGGAAACCATAATAAGGCGTGGGTTTATTTTCTCCAAATCTTTGTAGCCCAGTCCCAGACTCTCGAGATATCCCGGCGGGAAAGATTCGATGACGAAATCCGCAGTTTTTACCAGACTTGTGAAGAGTTCTTTCCCCTCAGCCTTTTCAATGTCCAGAGTGATGCCTCTTTTATTCGCATTACGTGCAAACCAGAACAGGCTTTTCTCCGGATGGGGTTCGTCATGGTAAAAGGGTCCGATATTCCTAGAGGGGTCGCCTCCGGGTGGCTCAATTTTGATGATGTCTGCCCCCAAATCTCCCAGGAGCTTGCCGCATAACAGCCCTTTTTCATCAGTCAGGTCTAATACGCGATATGGACTCAATAATCCTTGTTGTTTAGTGTTCATTAATCACCCTAAAATTTTTCACAAAATCAAACTTATTATAACATTTTCTAATTGATGATAAATACAGGTACTGCTTGCATTATGTATTTAGAAAGAGTATCTAAATAATCAGTACGGAACTGCCTTTGTTCTCGTGACCGATAGCGCCGAACATAACGGCTTCGGCATCGTGATTCATTTGAGAAATGACGATGATTGTCGCTCTCTGGTCCCGGTTTTTCTCAAAAGCAATTGCTAAAGACCTGGTTGCCGGATTCGATTGTGCCCGGTTCTTGAGAACTTTATATTCAATCCGGAGCAATTGAGCAAGCGCGAGCGCTCCCTCGCTTTGACCGGCATTAAGTCTTTTCACATTTGCGCGTAACCTGCGGATATCAGCCTGCCCGAGGTATTTTACCGGCTTCCCGATTTGCTTGATTTCCTTTATCATTTCCAGAGAGCGAGTTACGAGAAGCCGGGGTTGTAAAGAGTTCGTCACGATGCGGACATCTTCATGGTCGTATCCTGCAATGGAAGTGGGAATTTGCTCCCCGGCAAGAGAAAGTGCGGCAACAATGGTTTTATAAGCCTGTTCATCAGCCTCTTCGGCATCGCCGACTGCTAGATTTACGAGCATAATGACCGGCTGTCCGCGAAATTCGGCAAACTCCTTACTAATCAGCTTGTTATACTTGATAGAACGCTTCCAATCGATATTTTTAATGCTATCGCCCGGCTGGTATAGCTGACTCCCGTAATATTCAACGCCGGCGCGTAAGCCATAAAGAGGTCTTAAACTGCCGACGGTAGATATCAATGGTAGCATTCCAGCCTTAGTTTCTGTAAGATAACGTTTTGCTAACCATTCGGCATACCTTGCACGGGGGATGACGTGAAGTGTCATCGATTTTACCTCAAACTTAGTCTGAGTAAGTCCCCAGCGGTCAAATATTATCCCTCTGAGTTCAATAGAAGAAGGACCTGAAAGCGGCGGAGAAAGGGTGTTTTCTACCTTTACTTCTTTTTTATCCAGGGAAATAATGTCGGGTTTGATGGTAAGCCATTCAACCGGAGATTCAAGAGTTATACTACCGCCCAATCTTGTATTATCTGTGAATGTGACGGTGACAGTAGCTTTAGAACCGGCAACCATACGCTGGTGAATCGGATTTCCCGTCAATGGTTTTATCGGTGTGTTCAGAAATGCAATTACTGTCAGGGTAGCAAGATATGCAAAGGCGATACAAGAGTTCAATAATAAAGCAAGGTTGCTAAAAAGGACTGCAATTATAAACATTAACACGGTTATTAAAGGCAGAGCGATGCCGACTCTTGTTAAATAGCGCTGGTATTTTATTTTCTGGTGGGGGATTGAGACAGCTGTTGTTTCTAAGTCACGGATTAGTAACACCAACACCGGCAGGCTGATGAGAACCGCATAATACGAACCGGTGACCGGTGAAAAGAGAATCGAGAACCCGAAAAACATAAAAAAGTCTGCAATCAGATTGATTAGCGCACGTAACGGACGCCACCAGAAAAATAGATAAGCGGCCGCCATTAGAGATGGTATGAACGAGAGAGTCGGTGTGGAAAATATAGCCACAAGGACTAATCCGATAACAACATAGGCTTTTAATAATGGAACTATCCAGCGCAGGATACTCTTCATGTTTTTGGTTTCGGGACAGGTGTCTTTTCCAGAATTTTTGTTATGATTGCCCGTGGGGTGATATCGTCCATTTCAGCCTCAGGTTTTACACGGATGCGATGTTCAATAGTATTCATCAACAGTTCTTTAATATCATCCGGAATGACATAATCCCGACCATCGAGAAGTGCAAGCACGCGCGAACATTTATACACAGCGATACTGGCGCGTACGCTTGGTCCCCACAGCACATCAGGGTCAGTGCGTATAGAAGTCACAATCGAGGTAACATACTCGATGATATCCGGGGAGACATGCACCGCTTTTGCTAATTTCTGAATATGCAGTATTTCCTCTAACTGTGTTACCGGTTTAATATCGGGTTCATCAATTCTATCGATTTCGTTGATGATACGCTTTTCTTCTTCCTTGGTCGGGTATTCACTTTTAACCATCAGGAGAAAACGGTCGACCTGAACATCGGTCAACGGATAAGTACCTTCACCGCCGGTTGGGACCTGAGTGGCGATAACCATAAATGGTTTATCGAGAGAATAACGCTTTCCTTCGATTGTAACCTGGTACTCCTGCATCGCTTCCAAAAGCGCCGCCTGAGTACGGGGAGTTGTCCTGTTTAATTCATCTGCTAAAACAATATGAGCGAAGATTGGACCCTCAACAAATCTTGATGTGCCATCGGGAGAATACACATAGAACCCGGTAATGTCCGCCGGCATCATATCAGGAGTAAACTGAATTCTTTTGAAGTCACCGCCGATTACCTCGGCAAAGGTATTCGCTAATTTAGTTTTTGCTGTACCGGGTAATCCTTCAATCAGCACATGACCACCTGCGATGAGTGCCAGGAGCATTGCCCGTTCAATTTCACTCTTACCTATGATTACTTTTGAAATCTCATTTTTAATCCTCTGATACAGGTCAGAAATTCTTTGACTGTCGTCCAATTGGTCCTCCTGCTTTCAGCATCACTATTGTGACACTGATGAAAATTGTAGCAATAATAGCCAGCAATGGATACGGTGCTGATAGTATATCACGAACCGTGGAAATGCTTGATTTTGATACGTCAAGCGGCGTTTTACTGAGATGGGAGAGGTCAATAATAAATTCACCCCGCTGACCGCCGAGTTCCACTAAGGCTCGCATGAAGGCGGAATTATTATTCCTGTTCACCATACTATTTATCACAAGGCTTGGGTCAGATACAAGAATGATTTGTCCTTTCCCGAATGTTACGCTTGCGGCAATCGGGAAAGGACCCTTGGGTTCATCGATATCAAATATGCCGTCACTATTCATATCCAGGAAACTGGTCGGCGAAGACCATGCGATGACGTCATCTTGTGGGACATCGCTTAATGCTACGGCGTGGTTTAATACGACCACCATATTACTACCCTGATTATCGATAACAGGTGAAAAATCAACTACCTTGGGGAGCCACTGTTGCCGATAGCAGAATAGCGGGTCAAGCAGAGGGAGTTGCCAGAAACCAGTTTTGATATTAAGATATTCTAATATCGTATTGCCAAATCCGTAGTCATCCATCAATAATATCTTACCACCACGTTCAACGAAGCTTTGTAGTTGTCCGAGTTCTTCTCCGGTATATTCCATATATGGAATCATAACCATCGTGGCATTCTCAGGTGTTTCCGGCAATTGGGAAACCTGGTCGATTGTTTGGGCTTCGGTATCCCTGATGAAGTCCCGCATGCCATTCCACATGGTGTTTCCTGCCATAAATGTTTGTATGGAAGGTACAAACCACACACACAATATGGAGGTGAGTAAAACGAGCGCCACAGCAAGGATGAGCACGGTATAGGTCTTCATTTTCTCAACCCGTCCTGTATCTTTCGGGAAAGAAGCCGGCTCTTGTCGATATCTTCATTCGTGGCGATATGCTTGGAGTAAAGCAATTTTTCTACCATTCTGGTAAGTTCCATGAAATAATCACCGATTGGTCCGAATTTTTCTTTAATTTCCGCTGCAAATTCCCTCAGCGTCTGCTGTGATTTTATAACCGTTTTTGCTGCCTTTTGCGCTAAGCGCAGTGCCGCAACATACCAAAAGATAATATTATTTCGCGGTTCGCTCCTCTCATCTATTGCTCCAACAAGCTCAGCCGGAACCGCTGTAGTCTGACTGTACTCTGGTTCGGATACCGGCTGGGATGGTAGCGGAAGTACCCGTTCTCTTTGCCGTTTGAGGAATGAAATGCGCATCTTGATTTTCCGGGAGGCTACTACCCCAAAGAAGATGACTAAAAATAGAAATACAGCGCAATTTACTATATTGACCATGAATATTTTCTTTGAGAATGTGAGGTTGTTATACCATGGATCCTTCGGCACTACACCGACTTGCAGAATCTGTGACCCAATCAAACTCAGTGACCATCTTATCTTCAGGCTTGTAGCAAAACTGCCATCCTGCGTGCTCTGTGCTGTTGCCTCAGCTTTATCTAGACCGAACGTGATTGAAGCTTGTGGTACAGGACCAAGTTCAGAAGAAAGTTTGCCATTAAGACTAAATGTACCCGGCACGAAAAATAACTTCGGTGTGTCTAAGGACAAGACAACGGGTGACTTACTTACTTCCAATATCCCCAGTGTAGTGACAGGAGCATATCTCGCTTTGCCTGTAGTAGCGGCGGTCATGATATGTTTACCCGGTGCAATATCGGGGCTTAATTCCATAGTAACAGAGAACTCATCGGAAGTTTTCACTTCAGCAATAAGCATATTATCTGAATACAATTCTATCGTGCGTTCAATCGGTAGAGCGGGCTCATCGTAATTCAGTCGGCCGGAGACGGTGGTTTTCAAGCCGGGATAAGCCTTTTTTTCAAGCTCTAGTGTAATTGTGGCTGTGTAGAACAGAACGTCGATTTTGACGGTATCGCTTGTTGCGGCAAGGTACACTCCGATATCATCATTCTTCGGATAATAGAATGCCTGAACACGCATCTCCGGAGTGTATTGGTATGGAATTTTTATTATTATCTCGTATTTCCCGAGTTTATTTGTTATCGCTGTGCCATATTGAGACCCGTTGAGCGTAATGCCGATTTCTCTCCCGCCGAGAGTTCCACTGCTGGATTGTAGAGTGCCGTAAACGCGCACCGTATCGCCCACAAATACCTTTTGGGGCTCCACATCCAGGGAAAGTTCAGTAGCAATGTGTGAAGTTATGTAGGTAGTTATATGGGTAGTTATATATGTAGTTAAATCGGTAGTGATTTCGGTAGTTGTGTCAGGAGTTATGTCGCCAGTTGTGTCAGGAGTTATATCGCCAGTTGTGTCAGGAGTTATATCGGTGATCTTTAGTTGTAATAGACTTGCTAATCTTTGTCTGGAGTTCTCTATTAGCTGTCTTGCTAGAGCGATTCGGTATAGAGTCTCATTATAGGCTTCTCTGAGGGCGCTTTCCGGATTGGCATACGGTACTTCAAATACTCCTCCGGTGAATATTACTGACTGTTCTGCGGTATCAAGCATGCTTTCTGCTTCAAAAAGTTTGTTAATAATTATTTCTGCCAAAGTGGCAATTTCAGATATTCGGGACTGTTCTATCATCGTTCCAAGTGTTTGCAAGTCGTCATCGATGGCTACTACCAGATTGGCAACTGTAGTGACTGATGATGTAAAACTCCCGGTAGTGATACTCAAAGACTCAGGGAGATTGGCAAAAGACATTTTCTCCATTCTTAAATTGACCTGGTCAGGATTATATGCCAGAACCTGGTCCAGTGTTTCGGTGTAGTATCTGAATAGAGTAATAGCGCTAAATATCGGCGTTATATCCGTCGGGTCCTCGTGTTCCTGTTCGGCAAAAACGGACATGCCGCCTATTACACAGACAACTATGATGCTAAGAATGATATAAATGATAAGCTTCAATACACGCATCTACTCTAAATTGCCTCGATTACCTTGATTATGACTACCATTAGAAAACCGGCAAAGAGCACTAAAGAGACTGCACCGAGCGACTTTCTTGCCCGGGGGTTAAAATATGCGTGAAGAATAGTAATAGTTAGATAGACAATAGTGTTGACCGTAAAATATATTGCTAAATCATCCTGACCGGTAAAAGCCAGTACGGCATTGACGAGACAAGCGCTCAGAACCAGGAACAGGATATACTGATTGAAGACCCTCACGCCAGCACCTCGAGGACGATGCTGCTTTTCCCTTTACTGAAACTCTCCTCTTTTATCCTGACCGGTTTGCCCAGTGTCTCGCAGGATATAGTTGCCACGATTGAAGCGATTGGGCTACCCAGACAACGATAGTACCAGATGTCTTCGTAATGCAATTTTGCCCCGCTAACCTCGATATGTATCTGTGATTCAATCGTATTTACTTTCACAGAATTGGCTAAATCGAGTAGCCCTGTTAACACATAGGTAATAGACGACTCAATCTCGGTTGAACCTGGAGCGGGTATTTGTTCCAGTTTTTCGAGATGAATGCTACCCGGAGTGGTCACTGCGATTGCCATATCGTCGGCATTGTCGCCGTAGCGAACAATCAATCTACCGGGGATTTTGCCCTTAAGATGTGAAAGATCGCTATCTGCTGACAAAGGGATTAATGCTTGTGGATGACCTTCCCGCATCGACGATGGTAGATAGATTGCCTTATTGCTCAACCCCAGTTCTTCCAGAAGGGTGGCAATATTCTCCATACCTGTTTTTAGTATCAGCTCGCTGGCTTCCGGTGAAATATATGGACGTGTACTAGCAAGGGCGATACACGTAAAACCGATCATTATCGCCGAGATAGCTACCGCTGTCAACGGTATCGAAGTTACAAGGAAGTAGGCTATTGGCGCAAAAAGAGCGCCTGCCACAACAAGTCCTAA
>JAQTPO010000060.1 GCA_028712845.1 Dehalococcoidales bacterium
CACAGTGTCTCATCAAATATTAAAGCAGAGACAACCAAAGGTTGTCTCTGCTTTTTTGTTCTCAAATGAGTAGTAACATCAAAATTTGACCCCAAAATGACCCTGCTTTGCCTTCTTTTCTATTGAAAAAACAGGACTAAGGTACTATCCTTGAACTAGATGGTTCAATATTGTGAGCCTATTGTATCAAGGAATGGTTCATTAGTACTACTTGAAGAGGGAAAGACAGTAGTTCATGCTTAAATTGGTGGTTGGGCTGTTTATCGGTTTGATACTGGCAGGGGCGCTCTTTTTTGGTCCTCTGAAACCAATTGTGACCGAAGGGCAGGAAGGAACCGTATCTTCTCAAACACAGCTAACGAACACCGCTAATGACACTGATATGTATTCGTCAGGGAACGTGCAGCAGATGCTTCAGGAAGCTAAAGCGCAAATTCGTACGGCAGAAACCGGTCAGTACTACGATAAATTGGTGACCGGGTACGATATCAAAGATACCACTCTTACTGAATCACAGATAATCGATGAATCCAGTGTGCTATCCGTTATGCCGGATATTCAGAGAATTAATAATACCGCAGCGTCAATGCCGTTGATAGAAGCTGGCAAAGATATCAAGGATGAAGACATTGCAAAATTCTACTATAAGCTCCTGGAAGACTCTGGATGGAACATTAAGCCGTAACAGCCTATATCTTAAAGCCTTACTCGGTTTGATGTTTCTCTTGCAGGTATTCGACGGGTTGATGACTCACCAATTGGCCGGTAACGGACTGGTGCAGGAGAGTAATCAACTCCTTACATCAGCAATCAGCGGAGGTAATTTTTTCTTTTTAAAGATAGTGGGGGCATCATTTTCTTGTGTTGCGTTATGGTATCTCTACCGGCGTTTCAGAGTTTTAGCACTGGCAACTATCTCGACCGTAATTGTTTTTTACGGCGCAGTTATTATCTGGAACCTGAGTATTATAATCCGTATTGTTACTCTTTAATCCCTTTAAGCCGGTCATTCAACCATCGGGCGTCTTTCAGAATGTCCTGAACATCAATATCCTTCAGCCTGGCAGCGAATTTACCCAGTCCGCTTTCTTCTACAACTGACGCTGCGAAAAGATTAAACATCGCATCGGTTGTCTTGGATGGCTCACCTTTGTTGTTTGCAGCTGGATTTTCCGCTTTTAGTTGAGTATCTGCCATTTTTATATACCTCCTTACGCCATACCTATTAACATCATATTTACAACCGGAGGCACAAAAATCAATGCTGCTCCGGAGAATGCCATTGTGATTGCCATATAAAAAGCAAGTTTATAGATGTGGCCACCATCGGTAGCGTGTATTGCCACAGCATTAGCGACTGTAAGCACGACAACAATAACCATAACCATGAAATGTAACATATTAAGCTCCATGGAACCACTACCGAAAATGCCAAACGACTGCATGTCGGGTGCCAAATCAGACACATTACCTCCCGGAGCTATAGCATTAACCAACGAACAGAAGGTAACAATCGTCTGGTCGATAAAAACAACCACAATTGTGAGCACTACGTGCATTGCCAGAGCCAGCCATAATAAACCTGATGAAATGAGCTTACGTTGTTCCCGAAGATGGGCAACTTGCATGGCAAAGGCGCTGGCTTCATTTCCCACTCTTTCCGGTTCACCTCCAAGCGTCACACCGTCCCAGAAAATACGCACGCTCCGGTTAACCTGTTCAGAACCGCTTTCACAGACAAAGTGATTCCAGCATTTATGCGGATTTATACCGGCTAGTAATCTGGTGTAAAGCAGGTCCGCATTTTCTTTGAGAGTGCCCATAGAGCGGAAGTCAAGCCTCCCCATCGCTTCACTGACCGTGGCTCTAATTGCCTGGCTGACGCCGCCTAACGACCTTAAAAAGCCGGCGATTTCAGTATCACGTTTGTATATCTTACCGTCATCAATCAGCCCGATTATGCCGATAGGGAAGAGAAAAGCGCTTGCTGACAGCATTGCCCACCCCAGGCTTTTTTCAATCACTATAACGGCAACAGTGACAATGAAACCCAACGGCAAAATGATGCGGCTGATATTCCTGGCTAATTCCTGCTCCTTGGAGCGAGTAGGTAGAGAATGGATACGTCTTTCTTTTGGAGCTTGGCTAGCTATCAACCAAACACCGCCAATAGTGACCAAAATCGTCAAGGAGCATAATGACAAAATCATTGTTAAGCTAATATTACCGATTATTGCTGTAACCACAGCCATGACCGTCACCACGGCGGCAGTCATTATGAGAGCGATATAGGCATCAGTCCATTTTCTGAGCACTTCAAGACGTCCTGCATAGTTGTTGCTATAATTCTCTCCGAATACTTTAGCCTCTCTTGCCAGAAATTTATCAAGCTGTTCACCCGATGAGAGAGCGCCGGATAGACGCAGTAAGACGGCTTTGACCTCCGGTTCTTTGGTAGCCTCACCAACAATGCGGCATGCCTCGGCATAGTCGTGATTGAAAGCCTTGGCGACAAAATCCGCCTTCTTGAAATAACGCGATGAAATATATGGCAACTTGGACGCATGCTGAAATAAGCCGGTGCGGGAAATGCCGGATGTAGAAATTGCCGCCATATAGCTTAACAAGGAGAAAAAATCCATATCCAGAATTTCTTTTTTGATAGGTTTGGGCGCTTCATTTTTATCGCTTTTAAACTTAAAAATGTTCAACTTACCCAGAATATCGGGGAACTTCATCATTAGAAAAGTCCCTCCCTTTGCGCCCTACCCAAAACATCAAGTACCTCATAGAAGCCGGTAACGCCCATTTCTTTATGCAATTTTTGAAGAATTACTGCTCTTCTTTCCAATTCGGCGTATATCCGGCGTTTCTGATGGCTGGGCATCCCCAATTTTGTAGCAATTTTATTCTCTAAAATATAACTGCTCATATTGCCTGTGAATTCAAATTTATCGTTGGCTTCATCCCAGTGGAAGCTTTCTACGAAGGTAAAAGAATCAAAAACAGGGTCATAACCGACAATTTCATTGATACCGGTGATTCTTCTCCCATTTTTACCATTGGGAAGTCTAACTTGACTGGTAAGAATGACAATGTTCAGGTTGTCGATATAAGTCTTCGGCACCGATATCGGATTACCAGTGATTCTCTGTATCAATTTTTCAGTAGTGGCGGCGTGAAAAGTTGCCATCACGGAGTGTCCGGTCTGCATTGCCTGGAAAGCAATATTACCTTCAGGTCCGCGAATCTCTCCTACTATTATTTCATTAGGTCTTTGCCGCAATGCAGCTTTAAGCAGGTCGAACATTGTTACGGCACCGCTGGAATCTTCCGCTTTAGTACTTTGCACTACCTCTCTTACCCAGTTTTTATGTGGCACCTGCAATTCAGGTGTGTCTTCAATACTGACTACTTTCGCCAGTGGATGGATGAAGGCAGTCACGGCGTTAAGTAAGGTGGTCTTGCCGGATGCCGTTTCACCCGATACGAAGACATTCATGCCATTTCCTATCATCAACGATAAATAAGCCAGCATCTGGTAATTGAGAGTACCGAAGTCAACCAGTTCGAAGATAGAGATAGGGACCTCACTGAATTTACGAATAGTGAAATTGGAGCCGCGTTTAGAGACATCGCGACCATAGACAATATTGATACGTGAGCCATCCGGCAAAGTAGCATCAGAGATGGGATTTTTATAAGTGACCGGTTTTTTTACCCGCTCTGCCAACCAGAGCACAAATTCATCCAATTCTTCCAGTGTGCTAAATACAACCGAACTTTTAAGGCTCTTAAAAATTTTATGCTCGATAAAGATGTGCCCCATACCCGAACAACTGATATCTTCAATGTATGGGTCAACAATCAAAGGCTCCAGAGCACCGAGTCCGACTTTATCGCGAACAAAAAGATATTTAACCCCTTCAAGTTCACGTTGTGTCATCGAAACGCGGTTGAGTTTTCGTCCTCCCTTGGCAAGGAATCCAAAATACTTTTCAAATATGCTGGAAGCTATGTGTTTGTTAATTGTAGCTACCTGTTCAATATAATGAAGAAATTGTTTGTCTTTATCTTCATCGAAGTTGACCCGTTTTAGCTTGGTTCCCAGTTCCAATAGTGTTTTCTCAACATCTTGCATCAGATTTCCAACATCAACCGTAAGTGATGGTTCAACGGGGATATAGCTATTACGGCTATCATTTTTATCCACCAGAACATGAACAAAAATATCACTGCGACGAGTTGGATAGATGATATTTAGCTCTTTGATATCGCCCATTTTCCGGGTTAGTTCTTTGCAGTATTGCGGAGCCTCAATTTTAGAATTAGCGGCGATATGCAAATACTCAAGCAGATACGGGTGTTCATCAGCCACACTCTTCAAATCAGGCGGCAGCACCAGCGCAAAATCGCTTTTCAGATGCTCTAAATTATCGGCATCAGCCTTATTATAACTTGAGAAAGGTAATACTATTCGTGCCATTTAACAATATCTCTTTATACGGTATTAGAATAAGCCTTCTCTCTGAGCTTTACCCAACACTTCAAGAATCTCATAGAAATCGGTAATATGCTGTTCTTTATGCAGTTTTTGCAGTATTTTGGCGCGCCGCTCCAATTCATCATAGACACGTCTTTTTTTCGCTCCTGCAAGTCCCATTTTTGCCGCAATTCTAAATTCCAGGATATAGCTGGACATATAGCCTGTGAAATGAAATGTGTCTGTGGCTTCGTCCCAGGTAAAAGCCTGTACGATGTTATAGGACTCAGTAGATGAGTCATAACTTACAATTTCGCTGATACCGGTTACGCGGCGGGCTGTTTTACCATTAGGTAATTTGACCGAACTGGTGAGAACTACAACATTCAGGTTATCGATGTAGGTTTTGGGTACAGAAATGGGGTTGTTAGTGATTCTCTGTATCAATTTTTCGGTAGTAGCGGCATGGAAGGTAGCCATTACGGAGTGTCCGGTCTGCATTGCCTGGAAGGCGATGTTACCTTCAGCGCCTCTGATTTCCCCCACCATTATTTCATTCGGGCGTTGTCTTAAAGCTGCTTTGAGGAGGTCGAACATTGTAATCGCACCGCTCGTATCATCTGTTTTAGTGCTTTGCACGACTTCCCGTATCCAATTCTGATGAGGGACCTGGAGTTCAGGCGTATCCTCGATCGTGATTATTTTGGCAAGAGGATGAATGAAAGTGGTTACGGCATTTAGCAAAGTAGTCTTGCCTGAGGCTGTTTCTCCTGAAACAAAGAGGTTCATTCCATTGCCAATGACGAGAGAAAGATATGCCAGCATCTGGTAATTCAAGGAACCGAAATCGACCAAATCAAAAATTGATACCGGGGTTTCATTAAATTTGCGGATGGTAAAGTTTGAGCCGCGTTTAGAGACATCACGACCATAAACAATATTGATGCGCGAGCCATCCGGCAGGGTAGCATCAGCGATCGGTTCTTTGTAAGTAACGGGTTTGCGTATTTGCTCTGCAAGCCTTAAAACGAACTCATCCAGGTCTTCCAATGTGTCAAAGACAATACTACTTTTAAGACTTTTGAAGATTTTGTGTTCTACAAAAACATGCCCCATTCCCGAACAGCTAATATCTTCGATGTAGGGGTCAACAATTAACGGTTCAAGGGTACCTAGACCCATTTTATCGCGAAGAAAGAGGTATTTAATGCCCTGAAGTTCTCGCTGATTTACTTTTACTTTGGTAAGTACATTGCTTTTCTTGCGTGGTTTTTTTATGTCTTTGTCATTAGTACTAGTAAAGGTCTTATCATTTATCACAGTAATTTGCTCAATGTAATCGAGCAATTGTTTTTTCTTATCGCCGTTGGTGTCAAATTCAGCCAGCCGGTCGCTGACATCTATACACCGCCCCTCTACCTCTGCCATTAAAGCGACAAGGTCCTGGGTAATGGTCGGCTCAATAGGAATATATGTATGACGGTTATCTTTAGGGTCAGCTAAAATGTGGATGAAGATACCATTGCCTGCAGGGTAGATAATATTAGGGTTTTTGTTCTCCCCCATCTTCCGGTTCAATTCGGCATGGAACTCCGGCATTCCCACCTCTCCGATAGGCACCATATGCAGGTATTCCAGAAGATGAAGATTGCTTTCTGCCTGTTTCTGCAATTCCGGAGGAAGTCTTTTATATAACTCACAATCAGCAATTCCTGTTTCGTGATTATCCGCTTTAGTCTCACGTGAGAAAGGTAATACTATCTGTGACATAATACGGGTCTCCCCAATTTCTTTCCCTTAGCCCTTGAGGGAAGAGGGTCAGAGTGAAGTCAATATTGATTTCGTTTCACCCTCACTAGAATAATTACTACGATTCATACCTTTGTATTAAGCTTTTGCCTTTGAGATAGGCATTATTTTCATCCCTACTCCCGGCTCGACATCAAACGTAAGAATATTCCCGGTGTTCTGTTGCGCACCGCGAATTTTAGCCACTTCCAAAGTCTTGACCAGTTTATCGCCGACTTTTTCGATAACAAGTCTGAAGTGGGCGTCGCACACAGAACGGACTCTTATCAGGAAATCATGGTCAAAGGCATAAGTGTGGGTGACATTGATGATAGTTCTTCCTTTATCACAAAGCGCCTTGCACCTTTCAAAATAGCCGAGGGCTTCTTCACCGCCGGCTTGAGCCACAATAGGCGTCAGGGAATCTACAATCAGGAGATTGTAGTCTTTATGAAATTCCATATGCTCAAGCATAACCTGTAAGGTATCACCGGCGGCAGAAACTCTGATTTTGGATAGTTTCATCGCGTAAATCTTCAGCCAGCCCATCAGGATTTGGTCCATTACGCTCATACCCAGGCTATCCATCTGGGTGACCATACTACGCACTGTATTTTCTGCGGTGAATAGCAAAACTCGGGCATCATTGGTGAGGGAACCCCACATAATCTGCTGGCAGAGCACGGATTTACCCGCATCCGATTCACCCTCTATAAGAATAAGGGAACCCATCGGAATCCCGCCACCCAGCTTCTTATCGATTTCAGGATGACCGGTAGAAAGCACCTGTTTTTTAGGTTCTTCTTCCTCATCTACCGGTTCTTCAGGAACTGGTTCTGTTTTCATGGCTTCCTTTATTGTATCTGTAGATACCATTTTTTGCTCCTCAATCTATTTACACTCGACTATGCACTGGGCGCTAACACCATTGGCAGTTGATACGGTGATGATGCCAAAATTACCTTTAATTAAGGAGGGGTAGAGATTGACAATAATCTTCACCTTTTCACCATTATTGAGGGTGTTCGGCTCTAGCATTTCCGAGGCTCCATTCAGCAAGTAAATTCCCTCAACCGTCCACTGGTTATTACCCAGCGGCTCTGCTGTTACATAACTTTGATATGCCAGTTGGTCGACGTCATTACTCTGCCACTGAGCAATGACATCCCACTTGGGGAAATCATTCATGCTTGTTTGCCCTTCATTGATTACCCATAATTCGATATTGCCACTGTGATAATTATCAGGTGGCACCACGGAGATATCCGTTCTTCTGATAATCGCCGCTTGCTTTTCCCATTCTTTTAGAGAATCAGATACGGAAGTTGCCGCACGGAAAGACGTAAACACCGTTGTGACAGTGCCTATCAGTAAGATTACAATACAGACCAGAGAAATAAGAGCCGTTTCCATAATATTTAGTTCACACTAAAAGTAGTTTCGTCATAAATGCCGTTCGGAATCACCATCTTGAACATATAGGTGTCTGCTGCCGGCGCAGATGCGAGGGTGATTGTGATTTTGCAGGTCACCGCCTGCTCCCATTCGGTAAACCCTCCTTCTAACTGATAAGTCCAGTTTGGGGTAGGAACACCGCCATAGGTGACATGATAAAAATTATCGTCCGGACCAAAAAATACATCGCTTCGCGGAATATCAACAATTCTCTGAGTACCCACGTTTTTAATCCAGACATAAACGCTACTACCACTACGGGCTATCTCAATAATGTCGATACGGGCTTCAATCCGGTCGGCCACTTTTGCAGTAGCATTATTAATAGCACTGCTGCTATTGTTGATTGCCGGATAAAGCCCGTTGAATATTGCCAGCGACAGGATTACCCCGCCGATTAGCAGTAGTACGGTGGCAATTATCTTATCGATGTTTAAACCTCCTGGCAGAAAATGGAGAGCAGACCAATCTCATCAGACTTGCTGTTCATCCCCAGGAGACCTTCCAATTTCACTAATAAACCGATGTAATCACGGGTTGAAGGCGATTCAGCGATTTCTTGAGCAGGAACGCGTTTCGCGAATTTTACGAGTATAGTTTTGAGTTCCGGTTTCAGGTGCCCTACAATTTCTGCCACATCCAGAATTGTTTCGGTCTTATCATAACCGAGTTTTCTTACAGCTTCATTCACCCATTGAGCCATCTCAGCGATAATTGACAGGTTGATTTTACCATTGGAGACATTATGTCCATTATGTCCATTCGGAGAGACATTAGGCAACGCGGGTTTAAGTTCTGACCCCCATGCCCTTTCTTTCACCCCCTCTTGGGCTATCTTGTCTTCGGTGGTCATGCTTTCTCCCTCCGGTTCGCTTCTATCTGTCGGTTCGTTTTTCATAGAAGTCTCTTCAGTTTTTGAAATTTTCGAGGATGTAACGTCTTCTTCTTTTTCTCCCTTTTCTTCTTGCGGCTTTTCTTTTCTGGGAGCGCTTGCTTGTCCGCCACCACCCATTCCCATCATAGATGCAGCGACAACTGAGCTGATTGTCGGGGCAGATACTTCAGGATTGAAAGGATTTTCACGGTTAAGGTAGGTCTCCCTGATATCAAGTAAAACTGCCTGAATTTCATTTTTTATGACTTTGACTTCGTCATCTAATCGTTTTACTGTTTCTGTCAGTTCCATCTATCCGCTCCGTATTTTTTGAATTTCTGGCACCTCCATTGCCGGAGGTGCCAGAATCACTTGTGCTATTTTGTTTTTAGCTGTTTCGTATTTTTTGTTTTATAGGTTAGTTCAGGTTCATCACTTTGTCGAGAACACCAGGCATTGTCCGTTTGACAGTTAGAGCAGCGCCGGTGGGCGGAACAACCTGCAGATTGAAAGTGTCATAAGCAGCTATTGTGGCAGCTTCGGGGATGGTTACGGTAATGGTGAATTGCTCATCGCCTTCCAACATTGATGCTGAACCACGTTCGGTGGAACCTGTGGCTAGAGCCATTGTGAAGGATACGCCTTCGGCATGGGTTGTGTCATCCCAGTAGTTGATGACGACAGCATTCTTGTCAACTTTCTCATTGGGGATAGTGAGACCGACATTTAACTGGACAGTTTCAAGTTTGGTCTGGTTGGCGCTTAAACCAAGAACTGCACCAGAAATTTCCATGGTTGCCTGTGCTTGTTCCAGTCCCTTGTAAACGGTTTCTTTGCCTTTCTCAGATGAGAAAATACCGGCGGAGAGAACGCTGTAGGCAAGTACTGAGGCGACCGTCACGAATGCAATCAAGATGATTGCGGTCTCAAGGCCGGTCATGCCTTTCTGACCATGGGCAAGATTCTTTAGGGCTTTGTTGATTTTGCTTAACATTTTTCCTCCAATTATTTTTTTGCTGATTTTGTTTATTTTGCTTAATTTGAGAAACCCTCGGGGAGATTTATTATCACATATATTCCTTTATTCCTCTCCACCTCCTTGATTTGGCTTCTGGAAACGTAATGTCCCCAAGGTTTTCACCTCTTCGGACCTTTTTCGTATCAACATTCTCACATAGACTCACAGGGCGAGTAAGGTCTATGGGTACATTAAATAGGAGCTTATTAGGTTAAGGTTTTTTGCCTGTCCTGGACAATATCGCAGAGCCGAGGGGCTCAAACCGATGATTCGTTAGGGTCAGTGTGTCCCTGTCCAGCTTTGTTTATGAATTGTTTACGTTTGACCCAGCGTTCTTTATGCTTCGTTGTCTTTCTCAAAGCTATGCTGATGTTAGTCGTCAAGGAGGTCAACAAAAAATGCAGATGCCATCGAATGACAATGATTTTGAACCTCATGACACCCGATGGATGAAATCTATGTGGGAAAGTGGCGTCGTCAGTTTCCGAAGCATGCAATTACTGCGCTTGTCTCCAATTAGAGTAGAGTCCGGTGGGATAAGACGTTTTAATAAAAAGATCGATTGGGACACTTTGGTTGATGCGATATATGCCCCAAAGAACAAGTTTTCACCGAATTAATATGGGAAATTACCCGGATGGGGATACACAGGAGGACTGGAAATGGAAAAACATTCGTATCTTATGATGTTAGACAATGACCGTACCGTACTGAATATGCTGAAGAAGTTTGTTGCAATGGAGTCATCGGATGAAGCGGATTCAGGACAATCACTCGGGCAATTATCAGCATTGTCAGAAAATATACCGAATCTGGTACTTGTGGATATTACCCTGCCCGAGCTGGGTGAAGGAAATAGCCTTGAAATGATACGTAATTGCTCCGGCACACCCATAATCAAGTTATCTGCCAAGTGTGAAATAGCCACACTGAGTGATGCACTGGAGATAATTATGGCAACAAATTCTGCCAATAAATCTCTGAATAATCTGGATTCAATGTCTCTCTTACTATCCAAACTCAAGAAAGAGATGACGACAAAGTTTAGCGAAAATTAACTCGGTTTGCTGATTTTGCTGAGATAGGGAAGGGTAGTGTGGTTAGGGCCCACACTACCCTTCCTGCGTTATTCTTGCTTTACATTTCGTGCATGACGGGATACAATCCAACATAGCAAACAGATGAACTGGCGTAAGGTAGGTCTTTGATGAACACCAAGCGGCGATTTGTCGGGATATTACTGGCTTTTGCGGGCATAGTGGCTATCGGCACTATTGGCTACATTATTATAGGTAGGTGGTCACTATTAGATGCCCTTTACATGACGATTACTACATTAAGCACTGTTGGCTTTAGAGAAGTGCATGAATTATCTAAGGCAGGTCAAATTTTCACGATATTTCTTATCATCGGGGGCACTGGTACCATGCTGTATGCCGCTACCTCCATTGTGCAATATCTTCTGGAAAGAAACCTGGCAAATATGCTCGGGAGGCGTTTTATGAAAGAGAGAATATCCAATCTGAAAAAACATGTTATACTTTGCGGATACGGTAAAGTAGGTAAAGAAGTAGCTCATGTTTTTGAGAATGAGCACACACCGTTTGTTATCATAGAGACGGACGAAAAAGCAGCAGACCGAGCAACCAATGACGGGCATCTCTGCATAAATATGAATGCTACAAGTGACGAGGCGCTTAAAGAAGCCGGTATTATGAACGCACGTGCACTGGTGGCGGCACTGGGTAGTGACGCAGATAATCTATAC
>JAQTPO010000205.1 GCA_028712845.1 Dehalococcoidales bacterium
TCTTTGGCTACCCACATTTTTAGCGATAAGTTTTTAAAGATTTCATTGAGGTTAATATTGCTTAAATCCATGTCGGGGGATACGTCCTGCTGCTGGGCCTTTACCCAGTCTAACATAGCGTCAAGATCCGGCGTAATCTGCAGGATATAACAGTTTACACCATCGACTGTTTCCTCACCCAATTTGGTGACTTCGATTGCGTTTCTCAAGAACTCAACCTGCTGCTCCAGCTGGTTCTGCTGGTTCCAGATTACTTCGGGGATATCCATCTTAAACCACTGGTCAAACCCGAGGATGGACATCTTCATATATGATTGGCCGCCAACGACGTAGATTTCCTCGGAAATATTTTGACTTCCCTGTCCTGACAAATCAGCCGCCATATTTATCGCTATCTGCATTTCGTTGTCGGCGCTATTTATCTGACCTGCGGCGGTCCCGGTCACATTCATTTCCATCTGTTCGATACCGCTTTCAATAGCCATTGCCATGGTCAGGTTCATACTCAGCTTGAAGGTATCAATTTTGGGGTAAGCGAGCAAGACGTTGTCAGTAATCTCCTGAGCGGAGACCTCTTTAGCGCAACCGCCCAAACCCGCTGGTAGGATTAACAACAATCCTACCAATATGGTTAGCAGTACCTTCCTGGAAAACATGATTACCTCCTTTGTAATCTCATCCATTAAGCAGACGACTGCTTTTCGCTATTATATCATGGCGCATTTATCCTAAATTGGGTGGACGCTACCTACCTTGTCTGTTATGATGAAGATAGATAGTTGAATGCTTGTCGAGGGATAATTAGTTAGTGAAGTTAGCTAAAATCCTGGCGCCATTTGGTCTCAGCGCGGTGCTTTTTATCCTGTCGTACCTCTCCAGCAGGGACAGCAGCAGCGGCCTCTTTCCTCTGATACTTCTGGGAATCGGCATCGTGCTGGCGATTGTGGGCGTTGCCGCCATATTTTCGGAAAAGTGAGAGCGTATGTTCGAGAAGATTTTAGTCTGCCTTGACGGTTCGCCCCTGGCGGAGCAGATTTTGCCCCATCTCTCAGCCGGAGACGGGGGTTTCCGTAGGGTCATTCTTCTGAAAGTTGTAGACTCGTCGGCTATTAATCTGCCCATCGGTGTCCCGGGAGAGCCCGGCGTGCCCATCCGCACGCGGGGCATGGAAAAGCGCTTTCAGGAAGAGATGGCCAGCATGCCGGACTACCTTGAGAAGATGGCCAAACCTCTACGCGACCGGGGACTGAGCGTGGAATGCGTTGTTCTCCAGGGTATACCCAGTGAGACCATAATAAACTACGCCAGGGAAAATGGTATCAGCCTGATTGCGATGGCCACTCACGGCCATACCGGGTTACGGCAGGTGCTTATGGGCAGCACAGTGGAATACGTGGTCAGGCATTGCGGCTTGCCGGTGCTGCTGATAACGCCTGAGAAGCGGCGTTAGTCAGGACGCACATTCTCAGTCTCTGTAATATTCAATATTGTCAATTACGACGATGCCGTAATTGGTGAGATAGTTGAACTGCAAAGTAGCTGTGTTTCCGGTAACAATGTCGGTAAGCTGAATTGTATCTCTGTTATCTGATATCTCGTACAGGAATATTTGTTTTTCACCTGATTCGCCATACATTTCAACGGTATCATCTCTAAAAGTTACGGACTGTTTTCCCCCCTTTTCCGAGATAAACTTCCCTGAAAGGGGCGGCGCCGGAAGGCTCTCTCCAATCGTTTCAACCAGCGATTTGTCTTTAAGGCCAATCTTTACCAGCATGTCATCCTTGATACCGGCAAAAGGCTCGACACTGGCATAAGCCACGGTGGTAAAAGAAATAAGCAAAACTATTACGGAAAGCAGGACACCGGTGCCAATCGTCAGGTAGGTCTGTTTCAAAAGTGAAAGACACCACAAAGCGGCAGAGAAAGAGGCGATAGCCAAAAAAACGCCGGTTATCGTTTCAATTTTATCGCTGGATATGGCAAAAACCGCAAAAAGACCTGCGGCCAGCGAAATAATCATAAATAAAATCAGGATAAGCTTCCTCATAGTTAAGAGTATGGCAGCACAACAGCGGATTTCCAATAGCAAATTGGTAATCTTACCGGTAGTGCATTTGGGTGTTTTATGGGGATTTTTGAGGGGTATTACTGTTTCGCCTTCAATACGTTTTCCCACTTTGTCCTAGTGGGAAAAGACAGTAACATAGCAATAATAGAAACAGCAAAAAAGGGCAGGGAAATCTCCCATTTTGCACTCAATAGTCCCAAGATTAATCCATAAATTGATATTGCCTCAAAGAAAGAAAAGGAAAGGATGTTACTTGTAAGAAGGCTCACCCGTTTGATAGCCGAAGAATGTCGGATGATATACTTAGGAAAATAAAATCCCAAACCAATGCAAGACAAACTAATAACCGCTAGCACTATAGTCACTAGACGTAACAGTTGCCCTTGGTCAGGATCAGTCCAAACAGGAGCAATGCCATTTTTAACTGTGTACCAAAGGACATCTATGTAGACAAAGGACGCAATTAAGAAAACAATGCTCATAATTTTGGCTATGTTTAACTGGCGGCTAAAATCGTTGTTTCCTGCCATTTGAAATCTCCTTAATTTGGCTATAAGAAATCTAGTATATTTCCCGTGATTATACAACCGCAGGTTACTAACTGCCAGACTTGCATAAAGGCGGGATATGTTATAATCTTCTCTCATAGGGTGTCAGTTCCCTCAGATGATGCCCGGCTTACCTTGCAGCAAATATAATTGGAGGCGAGCGGTGTATATCAAAGACATCATGACGACCAACGTGGTTACCATCCCCAGCACCACCAGTTTAG
This sequence comes from Dehalococcoidales bacterium, assembly GCA_028712845.1. The sequence continues at coordinate 2,844 of JAQTPO010000205.1, forward strand.
CCGATGCCAAGAGGATTATGGATGCCC
>JAQTPO010000061.1 GCA_028712845.1 Dehalococcoidales bacterium
ATTATTTATTCGTGGAGGTCGTCTTAGTGAAAAAAATAGTCGCGATTGTGGGTAGTCCCAGACCGAATGGAAATACCAACTATCTTGTTGACCAGGCATTGGAGGAAGCCGCCGCAAACGGCTGTGAAGTCGAGAAGATAATGTTGGGTGATTATCGCATCAATCCCTGTATGGGGCATGACGGGTGCGCTTCTTTTGCAAAGTGTAAAATTGAAGATGATATTCCGATGATACTGGAGAAATTCAGCAATGCTGACGGCACGATTATCGCCACGCCGGTTTATTACTACACAATAACGGCTCAGACGAAAATTTTTATCGACCGTAATTATTTTCTATATACCCATAGTATTCCACTTAAATCAAAATGCATGGGACTGATTGTCGTGGCGGGTAGTCTGGGTAATGATTTTGCCATAACGGCAATCAAACGTTGTTTCCGGATAAAAGGTGTTAACGCTAATGATTGGCCGATTGTCTCAGGATATGCTTCCAAAATTGGAGATATGAAAAACAACTCTGCGCTGATTGCCGAAGCCCGCCAGTTGGGGAAGAAGATGGCGGAGACAATTAACAGATGACGATTCTCTAAACTCGTGAAGGGTCTCCCTCACCTGGTAAGCAGTGTGGGAGAAAAGCGGAAGATGCCAGAATTTCAATTAGTCTCGGATTTCCAGATGACCGGCGACCAGCCTCAGGCGGTGGACAAGCTGGTGGATGGTCTGCAAAATGGCTTTCAGAAGCAGACGCTTCTTGGCGTGACCGGCAGCGGCAAGACCTTCACGATGGCGAATATCGTGGCGCGTTTACGGAAGCCCACGCTCGTGATGTGCCACAACAAGACCCTCGCCGCCCAGCTTTACGCCGAGTTCAAAGAATTTTTCCCCGATAATGCCGTGGAGTATTTCGTTTCCTACTACGATTATTACCAGCCGGAGGCTTATGTCCCACAGCAGGACTTATATATCGAAAAGGATGCCGACATTAACGATGAGATTGATAAACTGCGCCACGCCGCCACACGGGCATTGTTTGAAAGGCGGGATACGCTCATTGTCGCTTCCGTGTCCTGCATATATGGACTGGGCTCGCCGGAAGAGTACCAGAGTTTCGTTTTGAATCTGGAGAAGGGCAAAAGTTATAACCGCCAACGCATTCTGCACCGCCTGGTGGATATGCAATATGAGCGCAATGACATGGATTTCAGCCGGGGCAAATTCCGCATCCGCGGCGATACGCTGGAAGTCCAGCCGGCTTATGAAGAAATGGCGCTCAGGTTCGAGTTTTTCGGTGATGAGGTGGAACGCGTCATGCAGATTGACCCGCTCACCGGCGAAGTACTCACCGAGCTGAACTCCATCGATATTTACCCTGCCAAACACTTCGTCACTTCCTCCGAAAAGATGACGCTGGCAATTCAGAGCATCGAGCAGGAGCTTCAGGAGCGATTGCGGGAGTTGAAAGCACAGGACAAGCTTCTGGAAGCCGCCAGACTGGAGCAACGCACGAATTACGACCTCGAGATGTTGCGTGAAGCCGGTTATTGCAGCGGTGTGGAAAACTACTCACGGCACCTCGCACAGCGTGCGGCAGGCACTGCGCCGTGGACACTGCTGGACTACTTCCCGAAGGACTTTCTGCTCTTTATCGACGAATCGCACATGACCCTGCCGCAAATAAGGGGTATGTATCACGGCGATCTCGCCCGCAAGCAGACACTGGTTGATTTCGGCTTCCGTCTGCCTTCGGCGAAAGACAATCGGCCGCTGAACTACACCGAGTTCGAAGAGAGGGTAAATCAGGTGGTCTATGTCTCGGCGACCCCATCTCCTTATGAACTCAGCCAGAGTAAACAGGTGGTGGAGCAGTTGGTGCGCCCGACCGGTCTCCTTGAGCCGACGATTGAAATCAAACCGACAAAAGGGCAAATCGACGATTTGCTGGAACAGGTCAAACTTCGGGTGGGAAAAGGCGAGCGCTGTCTGGTGACCACGCTGACGAAACGTATGGCAGAGGAGCTTGCCGATTACCTCATCGAGCTGGGTATCAAGACTCATTATCTACACTCGGAAGTGGAGACTTTCGAGCGTGTGGAGATTTTGCGCGACCTCAGACTGGGTGTTTATGATGTCGTGGTGGGTATCAATCTGCTCAGGGAAGGGCTTGACCTGCCGGAAGTCAGTCTGGTAACAATTCTGGATGCCGATAAGGAAGGTTTTCTGCGGTCGGAGGGCGCTCTGGTTCAGACGATGGGACGTGCCTCCCGCCATGTGGATGGGCATGTTATTATGTATGCGGATACCATCACCAAATCCATGCAAGCCGCAATGAACGAAACCCAGCGCCGCCGTCACATACAGGAGGAATATAATCGCGAGCACGGCATCACACCGCAGGGCATCAGGAAAGCCATTAAAGATATCACCGAAAGAGTCAAAGTGGTGGCGGAAACAAAAGTCCCGTATGTCACTACTCCGGTTACCAGGGAAGGAATTGCCCGTCTGATTAAAGAGTTCGAGTCCCAGATGAAGATTGCAGCAAAGGCGCTTGACTTCGAGAAAGCGGCGCTGATACGCGACCGGATTTTTGAGTTACGGAAAGACCTCGACCCTATCGATAAGAGTGCAGGGGCGAAATATGCCAGACGATGATAACCATAATGAAACCCGACAGGAGCGCCGCGAGCGCAAGCTGAGGAAAAAGCAGGAGCGTACCACTCAGCACGGTAAAAGCCTGGTTAAAATCTACCGTGACGCTGTGATGAAAAGGCTGAAGGGGAAATAGGCATTTCCCCCTATCCAAAGCAGAATATATTAAGTCCAAACGGCGACCCCCATGTTTATGTAAACAGTAATTTAGCCAGTAGTTGAATGCTAATTAGGCGAGGGAAAAATGAACCTCAAAACATTATCTGCTACGAAGATGGATGCGGATAAGAGAAAATCATCTACGCTCACTTCTGCAGTTAAATCCACAGTTTTATTATTCTTGATATTGTTCCCATTATCCTTCCTTCATCTCATCGTGCATGAAGGTGGTCATGCCATGGTAAATCTGATCAATAAAATCCCCAATACAAGTATCTATGTCCATCCGTTCTCTTTTTCCTGATTTTCCTTGGGATATCCCAACGCTTCATCAAACTCTTTTAATTCATGCACTAAGTTTTCAGGTTCTACTACAACAGGATATTCCGGAGTCGTTTGCTTTAATTGTTTATAATAATATGCAGTAGGTCCTTCATAGACAACACGACATTGATACCAATGCCATGCAGTAATCTCTATATTCTTGCTATGCTTTAGTTCAGAGGGGAAGCGTTTCCGCTTCCCCCCTTCCTTGTTTTTCGGGTCTGAGAAACCTGACGCTAAAGCCACAATAATTTGACAACTTGCTCCGACTGCTTTACGATAAATATCAGTAATATGGTGATAATTATGGACGAAAGAGACGATGAAACTATCGACTAAAGGTAGATATGCAATGCGGGCGATGCTTGACCTCGCCCAGCACTATAGTGAGGGACTGGTACTGGTCAAGGATGTCGCTAAGCGCCAGGAAATATCGGAGCGTTACCTGGAGCACCTGTTTATTTCCCTCAAGACGGCGGGATTAGTAAAAAGTGTGCGGGGCGCGCATGGCGGGTTTACCCTTGCCCGGCAGCCTTCAGAGATTAAATTGCTGGAAGTGGTGCAGGTCTGCGAAGGTCCTCTGACACTGATGGAATGCGTTATGGATGCCGGTCTTTGTCCGCGTTCGTCCCGGTGCGCTACCAGAGACGTCTGGAGAGAATTACAGTCGGCAATGGATGGCGTGCTTGGCTCTATGACCTTGCAGGATTTGATTGAGCGTCAGCAGGCAAAAGAACAACATCTAGAATCAGGAGATTGAAATGGCAAAAATAGCGGAGGACATTACGAAATTGGTTGGCAATACGCCTCTGGTCAGATTGAATAAAGTGACTCACGGAGCTAATGCGGAGGTAGTTGCCAAGCTGGAATCGTTCAATCCATGCAGTAGTGTGAAAGACAGAATCGGTGTGGCGATGATCGAGGCGGCGGAAAAACAGGGGAAAGTCAATAAAGATACGGTGTTTATCGAACCGACGAGCGGTAATACCGGCATTGGGCTTGCCTTCGTGTGTGCGGCGAGGGGCTACAAATTAATTATTACCATGCCGGAGACGATGTCAATCGAGAGGCGGCAATTACTGGGTTTCTTCGGTGCCGAAGTGGTCTTAACGCCGGGTAAAGAAGGTATGCCCGGAGCCATCAAAAAGGCAGAGGAGTTGGCGGCAGAGAATCCGAATGCGCTCATTTTGCAACAGTTCGGCAATCCGGCAAATCCGGAGATGCACAGGAAGACAACCGCCGAAGAGATCTGGCGGGATACGGATGGCAGGGGGGATATACTGGTAGATGGGGTGGGCACCGGCGGGACAATTACCGGTGTGACTGAGGCGCTGAAAGCAAGGAAACGGGGCTTCAAGACGATTGCGGTGGAACCTTCAAGCTCGCCGGTACTTTCCGGCGGCGCAGGCGGCCCGCACAAAATACAGGGAATCGGCGCCGGCTTTGTGCCCGATGTTTTGAAAAGGGAATTAATCGATGAGATTATCACCGTAGCCGATGAAGATGCTAAACTAATGTCGAGACGGCTGGCGAAAGAAGAAGGCATACTGGTGGGAATTTCTTCCGGCGCGGCAACCTGGGCGGCGGTGCAGGCGGCGAAAAGAGCGCAGAACAAGGGGAAATTGATTGTCGTGATTCTACCGGATACAGGGGAGAGATACTTATCATCCTGGCTTTTTCAGGACTAGATTATAAACGGTAAGAAGAGGAAAGGTTATGTGCAAGACAATGCGGGAAGATATCAGGACGGTTTTTGACCGGGACCCGGCGGCAAGAAGTGTATTAGAAATCCTGTTTTGCTACCCGGGTTTGCATGCTCTCTGGGGATATCGCGTTGCCAATTTCTTCTGGGGACACAAACTCCGTTTTCTGGGTCGTCTGGTTTCTCACAAAACGCGCTTTTTTACGGGGATAGAAATACACCCCGGCGCTAAAATCGGCAGGCGGTTTTTTATCGACCATGGTATGGGGGTTGTCATCGGCGAGACGGCAGAGATTGGCGATGATGTCCTGATGTATCAGGGTGTAGTGCTGGGCGGCACGAGTCTTGAAAAACATAAACGCCATCCGACCATCGGAAACAAGGTAGTAATCGGTGCGGCGGCAATTATCCTCGGTCCCATTACCATCGGCGAAGGTGCGCGTGTCGGCGCCAATTCTGTTGTAGTCAATCCGGTGCCTCCAGGAGCCACGGTTGTCGGCATCCCCGGTAGAGTAGTGGCAGATCGCCGTGAAACAATCTTCAATCTGGAACATGGGAAACTGCCCGACCCGGTCAGCGATGCGCTGAAGGCTATCATCGACCATCAGAATCAGCTTGAAGAACGCATCAAAGGACTGGAGAATCACCCTGATAAGTGAGACCGATGTGAACTTGTCATGCTGAGCGACTTGTCCTGAGTGAAATCGAAGGAAGCGAATGCATCTAGTAACGAAGGATTGAAGATTAGATTCTTCATTACATTCAGAATAACAAATCCCATTACTCCCGGACTACTTTTGGAGAACGATTGGAATTCATGAAAACACCTGATTTTCAACCAAGATATTACAGAGACTGGTCAAAGGATAGAGACCTCGTTTCTTTCAATGTTGCGGTGAAAGAGACCGACCTCTACATCCGCGCCCGGCGTGAATTTAAGAACAGGGCATTGGAAACTGTGCAACGCCAGCGCGCCTTGCTGGAGAATTACATCGCGCGCCATCCGGGATTTATCACCGCTTTAGAGCCTTTTCCGGTGGGAGACGATGCTCCGGCAATTGTTAAAGCAATGGAAGAAGCAGGGAAGAAGGTTGGGGTGGGACCGATGGCGGCAGTAGCAGGCGCATTTGCCGAGTTTGTCGGTAGGGAATTGCTCAGAGTCACCCCTGAAGTGATTGTAGAAAACGGCGGTGATGTTTTTATTAAGACCGCTAGAAAACGTCTGGTTGGCGTCTATGCGGGAGAATCGCCTTATACCGGCAAGATTGCGCTGCAAATCGAACCTGCGGACACGCCGCTCGGGATTTGTACTTCTTCCGGAACAGTGGGACATTCACTCAGTTTCGGTAAAGCCGATGCGGTAATCGTGCTATCACCTTCAGCATCGCTGGCGGATGCCACTGCCACCGCTATCGGCAATATTGTGAAAGAAGAGTCTGATATTCAAAAAGCGCTTGATTTTGCGCGTGATGTGGATGGTGTGATGGGTGCAGCGGTGATTATGAATGATAAAATGGGTGTCTGGGGCAAGATAAATCTTATCCGCAGGGACTAACTCTTATGAAAATTGCGGTAGCAATGAGCGGTGGTGTGGATTCTTCCGTAACTGCCGCTCTCCTGAAAAAAGAAGGACACGAAGTCATCGGGTTGACGATGCTGGTGACGGCATCGGAAGAAGCGGCTAATGCCGCCGCTGAAGCAACCCGGGCACTGGGCATACCGCACTACATATTTGATTTCAGCGCCACTTTTTCAGAGCAGATAATTTCTGATTTTTGCCGGCAGTACAGCCTCGGCATGACCCCGAACCCTTGTGTATGCTGTAACCGCCTGATAAAATTCGGTGTTTTGCTGGAAAAAGCAAAGGAGCTTGGTGCTGAGACGATGGCAACCGGACATTATGCCCGCATTGCAAAGCGCGCCGCCGACGGTGGTAGATTTCTGCTCAAGAAAGGCATCGACCGTAAGCGCGACCAATCATATTTTCTCTACAAACTGACGCAGTCCCAGCTTGTCGCCGTTATCTTTCCCCTGGGAATACTGACCAAGGATAAAGTGCGGGAAATAGCATCAGAAATGAAGTTACCTACGGCAGACCGGCAGGAAAGCAGGGAGATTTGCTTTATCCCCGATAACGATTACCCGCGTTTTGTCCGTGAACAGCTCACTTCGGAAATTAAACCGGGTCAAGTAGTGGATAAACAGGGCAATGTGATGGGAAAACACAACGGCGTCATCGATTATACCATCGGGCAAAGAAAGGGTCTGGGCATTTCGTCAAAAGAACCGCTTTATGTGGTGGATATAGATTGTCAAAACAACGCTGTAATTGTCGGGGGAAAGCGGGATGTCTATGCCAGCGAGTTCATTGCCGGTGACCTGAACTGGCTCGCATTTGAAAAATTAGCCTCGCCAATAACATTGAAAGCCAGAATCCGCTACCTCCATACCGAGGCAGAGGCACTTATTGCCCCGATAGATGATGATAAAGTCGGTGTAAAATTCGCTGAGCCGCAGATGGCAATCACGCCCGGACAGGCGGCGGTTTTCTATAATGGAGATATAGTGGTCGGTGGCGGGACAATTGAGCGTGTGCTACACTGATTAACAAGGGGTAAGTCCGGATGAAAAGCGGAAAAGTAATTGCCGTGTGCCGCAGCGATAAGAAAGGCACCAGCAAGGATATTATCCCGGCAGGGCAGTTCTGTGAAGGCTTCGGGATGGTAAGTGACGCCCATGCCGATTTTGCGACCAATCGTCAGGTCAGCCTGCTGGCGACGGAAAGCATTGCGAAAATGCGTAAACTCGGTTTAGATGTGGGACCCGGCGCTTTTGCGGAAAATCTCACTACCGAAGGAATTGATATCGCCTCTCTGTCGATTGGCACGAAGGTAACAGTCGGTAAAGAAGTGGTTCTGGAAATCTCCCAGATCGGCAAAGAATGCCACGCCGGCTGCGCCATTTTCCGCCAGGTGGGCAGGTGTATTATGCCTAAAGAGGGTGTTTTTGCCCGTGTGGTTAAGGGCGGTACAATTGCCGCAGACGACGAAATCAAGGTGACTGGTTGAGCCGATGATTAAGAAGCTACCCATATTGCGCATCAATGAAGGTAAAGCCAGTGAAGTGGAGGACACGGTCGTCGCCGAGCACTCTGCCACCATCTTTTTGAATAATCAGCAGGTGGTCACGGTGCTCTGTTCGCCGGTAAAGCTGGACTATCTGGCAATCGGTTTTCTGCTGAGCGAAGGCTTGATAAAAACTAAAGAAGATGTTTTGAAGACGTCCGTCAGCGGTGACGAAAGCAAGAGTCAGGTTTATGTAGAAGCGAAGGCTGGCGGTAAAATACGGAATATCGATACTCCGCAAATGGTAATTGCCTCCAGCGGCGGGAAATTCATTCCCTCCGGAGTGAGTTATGAAGGTATCGAGCAGAAGATAACCTCTAAAATCAAAATTACCCCAGCGGAAATCATCGCCCTGATGGAGAAATTCCACCGGCGTTCACCTGTTTTCACAGCGACAGGCGGGGTGCACAGCGTTGCCCTGTGCGATAATGAGAATGTGCTGGCATTCAGCGATGACATCGGCAGGCACAATACGATGGATAGGCTGTTCGGGGAGTGCCTGATGAAAGGCATCTCTGCTGGTGACCATATCGTGATTACCAGCGGGCGGGTGTCTTCGGAGATTATGAGCAAAGTCGCCAGAAGAAGTGTGCCCATAATAATGTCGGTCTCGGCTCCCACGGATGTGGCAGTAGAACTGGCAGACAGGCTTAGCATCACCCTGATTGGTTTTGTGCGCGGTAATAAGATGAATGTTTATACCCACAATTGGAGAGTAGTTTTACATGACAGTTAAAGATACCGAAATCATCAGTGAGATTATGCGATTGAAGAAGCAGAGAAATGCCGTGATTCTGGTGCATAATTACCAGCGGTCCGAAGTCCAGGATATTGCCGATTTTGTGGGGGATTCGCTGGAATTGAGCCAGAAGGCGGCAAAGACCACTGCCGAGGTCATTGTCTTCTGCGGAGTACATTTTATGGCAGAGACAGCATACATCATCAACCCTAAAAGAACAATATTACTGCCGGATATCGAGTCCGGTTGTCCGATGGCGGATATGATTACGGTGGAAAACCTGATTGCCAAAAAGAAAGAACTGAAAGGCGCAACGGTAGTCTGCTACGTGAATTCCAGTGCCGCCGTCAAGGCTGAATCGGACATATGCTGTACTTCAGCGAATGCGGTCAGGGTAGTGCAGAGCCTGGGCAAGCAGGAGATTTTATTTGTCCCCGACCAGTACCTGGGAGAGTGGGTGGCGGAAAAGACAGGGCGTAAAATGCACCTCTGGCGCGGTTTCTGCCCAACCCATATGAAAATCTTGCGGGAGGATATTCTGAGGCTGAAGAAAGAGCATCCGCAGGCGATGGTACTGGTTCATCCCGAATGCCGTTCAGAGGCGAAAGCCGTTGCGGATGAGGTGCTCAGCACCGGCGGGATGATGCGTTATGCCCGCGAAAGTACTGTGCAAGAGATGATTATCGGCACGGAAACAGGTATTATCCATCGACTTCAGAAAGAAAACCCCGACAAGGTATTTATCCCGGTGACGGAAAAAGCCGTTTGTCCCAATATGAAGCGTATCACGCCGGAAAAAGTGCTCCGGTCGCTTCAGGATATGAAACACCACATTACAGTGCCTGAAAACATCAGAGTCAGGGCGCTATCTGCCGTGGAGCGCATGCTGGCAATCGGGTAATGTTATTCTTGATTTGAAGTGGGTTGATAGAGAGACAGATAAGAGCGTGCAGCACTATGAGTAAAGATTTCAGTTCCGATCCTGACGCGGAGAAAGCCCCTGCCGTTCCTGTCCCGGTTGATGTTCATTCCGAGTCCATAGAGAAAGTTTCAGCGTTTGCGTCACTGCGCATTCCGAACTTCCGTTTGCTGCTGGGAGGAAGTGTCCTCGCGAATGCAGCCATGTGGATTCAGCAGGTAACATTAAGCTGGCTTGTTTATGATATGACAGGCTCAGGCACAATACTGGGGTCGATTAATCTGGTCAGGGCAGCGGCTTCCGTGCTCATAATACCGTTTGCCGGACTGCTGGTGGACCGTCTCAACCGCCGTAAGCTGATAACCATCGAGAACAGCATCTTGTTTGCGGTTACTTTTTCCGTGGGGCTCACGCTGCTCCTTGGACATGAAAATATAGCGTACCTCTTTATCTTCGCCTGTATAGGCGGTACGGTACAAACCGTTGACATGACCCTGCGACAGGTCCTTATCTTTGACCTGGTGCCCCGTTCTCGTGCTCCAAATGCCGTGGCGCTTATCCAAACAGGATGGAGCCTGATGCGTGTGCTCGGTCCATCAATAGGGGGCTTCTTTATCCTCTGGTTCGGTGCCGGAGGTAACTTTCTCATACAGTCCGGCATCTATGTGCTCGTCGCTATTACCATTTTACAAATTAAATTTCCGGCACGGAAATCGGTTGACGCAGTTCAAAGTTCTCCGCTGCAAAATATCAAAGACGGTATGCAGTTCATAGCAAAAGAGCATAACACCCGGACGTTTATGATGATGGGAATTATAATGCCGCTCCTCACGATTCCGATATTCTCAATCCTGCCGCCAATCTACGCCGTGCAGGTCTTCGGAGATGATTCCGGCAGGGTATTGGGATTTCTGATGGCAGCCGTGGGCGTCGGCGGTATTATCGGCGGGGTTGTTGCTGCCTCTCTGGGGCGGTTTGAGCACCGGGGACGACTGCAACTGGCGGCACTTTTTCTGCTCAGCATTTCGCTGATAGCTTTCGCCTTCAGTTCAAACCTGCCGCTGGCTTTATTCTGTCTGGTACTGGCGGGATTCTTCGAATTGATTTTCCTCTCTACCAACCAGACCCTGCTACAGCTTTCTATACCGGACCATTTACGGGGCAGGGTAACCGCCGTTGTCAATTTAAGTATGGCGCTTACTCCCGTGGGTGGTTTATTGGCAGGGGTTGGCTCCGACTTATTCGGGGGACCTAAAATAATAACCATTATCCTTGCCGGTATTGCCGCAGGAATAGCTGTTCTTGTTTCCCTGTTCTCGCCAACGGTTCGTAACTACCGGTTGAGCCAGGGTATGGCGGCAAATGCGCCGAAGGCAACCAAAGAATCCGGCAAATAGCGGACTACAAACAATAGCTCCCTTCAACACAGTGCTATCTACTGCCTGTTGTACATCCAATCGTTAATCCCGATGTTCGTTCAATGGTGACTAAATTCTGCTTCAACTGGTTGATTTTTTGAGCGAAGGGCGTATCTTCGGGAATCGGCTTGTTGTTGTCCAGTAAATCTTTGACTGAGACTTCGGGGTGCTGTTCCTCAAACTTTGCCAGCTCCTCATTGAACGATGATAGCTCATCGGCGTCTTTCGTTGAGATTATCTTCCCGTCAAGCGTGAAGTTGAACTGAAAGTCTTTCGGGGTTGCCGTCACTTTGAGGCGTAGGGACTCAAGGAAGCCT
>JAQTPO010000206.1 GCA_028712845.1 Dehalococcoidales bacterium
TGCGTTCACATCGCATAGGTCAGAGGTTCGAGTCCTCTACTCCCCACCAGGCCCAGCCTTTCCCCGCATGACCAAATTTCAAGCAGATTTTAAGTAACCATACTTAAATCCCCGACCGTAAGGTCGAGGGATGGAGTTCTCCCTGCATCTTTTAGGGGAGTATGCTGGGGAGGATGGAATATATACATCTTGCACATTGTGTGTATCATTGCGAATACCACATAGTAATAGTCACGAAGTACAGGAAGGCGGTATTCAATGAAGGAATTTTTGCTTGTTCCGAAAAGAAGTTGGCGGAAATAACAGAGCATTATCCATTAATAAAAAGATAACAATGGTTAATCATGATAAAGACCACATACATATACTCGCTTCGATTTCGCCAACGATGTCAGTTGGAAAGGTAGTTGGAATCATAAAGCAAAATACAACGAGGGAGTTAAAACAAAAATTCCCATTTCTAAAACAAGTATATTGGGGAACGGATGCAGTATGGTCGCCAGGATTTTTCGTTTCGACAGTTGGGGTGGAAAGGGGGATGATACTGAAATACGTTGAGCATCAACAACGGCAGGATTCAGGTCAAGCGAAGCTTGATTTATGAAGTACCACGAGCTTTGCTCGTGGGTATCTACTTGTCGCTTCAACGGAGGGACGGCTACAGCTTTTTTATCTTCTCCTATACTCTCCTGAACTCAACCCTGACGAACAGGTTTAGAATCATCTAAAGAACCATGGCGTTGGTAAACAACCTATCACTGGTCCCGACCGATTGAGAAAAATGACCTTTTCCTACCTTAGGAAAGTCCAGAAATTACCTTCGCTCATACGTTCTTTCTTTGCACTGCCCGAAACTATTTATGCCGGGACATATTGAAGAGTCCATATTATTACGAGACTACTAGTAACTGGGCTTCTGAACAATATTAATATTCATACCCACTCCAGTCTTCAGGTCCAAGGCAAAAACGCCATTGCCTATCTGCTGTTTTTTTATATTCACTAAGGACTTCCTGCGGTACATTTTTAACGGTTGTACGGGCGCCTTGCTTACGGAGTGTTTGCTGTAATAGCCTAACATCCAATTTCTTCGGTGTTGTTTTATTCTTGATAGCCAATGCAGCAGCGGTTCCGGCTGCTTGACCAGTGCACATACTGGGGGTGGTGTACCTTTCTGCGTTATGAGTCCAGAAATCAGTCGAGATTGTCATTCCGGCAGCCAGAAGGTTATTTGTGTCTTTCGACACTAAACAACGATAAGGAATATCATGGGGTACTGCTTTACGAATTTGCTCAGCTTCTTCATCAGGCCCATATACGTCCGGGCTCCTGTTGCTTACTGCAATAGAGTCTTCGAAAGCCTTACCTTTTAGTATCTCATCATACTTCAGTACATATTCTCCTAACAATCTGTGCGTGTCCCTCGTCTGAAGATGATTTGGTGTCTTATCAATTTGCGAATTCTCAAAGCCCGGAACATTGTTCTTGACCATGTTCCATGCAGACCATGCCTGCTTCCTAAGGTCTATTTCCCCAGCGGTTAAATCTTCAATCATCCAGCCATGATGGCCAACTGGTAAGGGGTATTGTAAGCCCTCGTACATTCCAATCCCAGGCTCGGGAGTATTAAGCAGCATTGCCCAACGGTGCCCATAAAGCTGCCCGTCCGCTTTAGCCTTTTTAATGAGACTCCTGCCAACGCCCATAAATCTATTCTTATCCAGTTCGTACTCACCACTCCATTCTTCAGGGTGTTCTTTCGCAAATTTACGGAATATCTCCCTATCTATGCCTCTCATATAGAATCGATACCCGAATCCTTGATGTCGGTCCTTCATTGGGCCACTGGGGAATCCTTCGTCAATACATGATGCTCCGGATTTCCACACTATTGAACCACTTCCAGTGCAGTCTATAACGACTTTACATGGAATTGCGAGCCTTCCCTGAATACACTCAATGAAGATGCTCTTGAGCGTATTTCCTTTTTTCATCGCGCCAACCCCGAGGGTGTGGTACAACAGTTTAACTCCAGCTTCCGCCATCATATCGTCGAGAAGATACTTGTAGTACTCTCCATCGAAGGAAACATGTCCGTGTAAACCCACCTTACGAGTATTCGCCGAATCATCGTGCGTAACCGCCCCTCCTTTTTTAAGGCGGTCAATGATCTCCATGATAATTCCGCCTTGTATATCAGTATCAACAGTGGCGAAACCCTGAACGAAAGCTTGTGTCTGTAGCCCTCCCAGAGAGGCAAACTGTTCTATGAGGATGGTTTTGGCTCCGTTCCGGGCAGCGGCTAAAGCAGCTCCGATACCGCCTGGCCCACCACCGATAACTATCACGTCTGCTTCGCAAAGGACAGGAATGTCTCTTGCTGTTTCTCTAATTGTTTTCATTACAAAGACCCTCACAGCTAATTTATTTCATCATTGTCAATCTTTATTAATTGTTATAAAAGCAGTTTATATTATACATCAACTCGAACGCAACCAGCGTTATAGTCTTTATATACAATCGAATCCGAATGCACAACGTCATGAAATTACCAGCCATCGGTACCAGAGGCTATTTTAACCGGTACAATGAGGTAATAAGCGGTAGCGTTACAGGCGACGGATCACTCCAGAAATAATTTTACATAATGGTGGAGACGGGGGAGAGTTGAACTCACGATAACCATTTAAGGTGTGCGTCAGCATTTCTGCAAACAAGGGAGCGTATTCCGGCTTTGGTTCAACAGTAACCAGAGCATCTCCGTCGATGCTTATTTTGTTAAAAACTTCTTGCACCAAAGACTCTCTTTGCTTGTTCGTCACTCCAGGATGTTGCCAAAGAGCTGGCA
>JAQTPO010000207.1 GCA_028712845.1 Dehalococcoidales bacterium
GTAGAGCAAAAGTATCACAAAGTGTTAACTAAGTGGAGATAGGGGGATTCGAACCCCCGATCTCTGCGATGCGAACGCAGCGCTCTCCCGGCTGAGCTATATCCCCAGTACGTATGTCATTATAACACACACGAAAATATTTATTAATAAGACCTCTTCTCACAGTTGATTCCTGACTGCTTTACCCTGTATCATTATTAACAATTATGATAGATAATGATTCCCACACGCCCGCTGTCGAAGTTAAAAAGGTCTCCTTCAGCTATGCCAAACTGAAGGCGCTGGATAACCTGTCGCTCCAAATCCCCATGGGTATAAGCTTCGGACTGTTAGGCCCTAACGGCGCCGGTAAAACTACCCTGATTCGCCTATTAGTGGGGCTATTGCAGCAGAAAGAAGGTAAAATTCAAATCCTGGGGCAGAACCAATCCCGTCAGATGTTCCATCTCATCGGCTATATGCCGCAACAGCATTCGCTCTACAACGAACTGTCCGTGGCGCAGAACGTGGACTTCTTCGCTAAAATCTACCGGCTGAAGGACCGGGACGAACGCTTAAAACGAGTTGAGATTGCTCTCCGTCTGGTGGACCTCTGGGAGAGACGTAACGATGGCATTATGAAGTTGAGCGGCGGGATGAAACAACGGGTCAGTCTTGCCTGTGCCATCGTGCATAATCCGCCCCTTCTCTTTCTTGACGAGCCTACCGTCGGTCTGGACCCGGCGCTGCGGGCGAATTTCTGGCAACACTTTGCCGATCTGAACAGTCAGGGCGTGACGATTATTGTTTCCAGCCATACGATGGATGATGCCGCGCATTGCAATCGATTGGCTTTTCTCCGTAACGGCAGGGTTATTGCCGAGGGAACACCCAATCAACTCAGGAAGGAAACCGGCGAAGCTGCGGCGACGTTGGAAGATGCCTTCCTCTACTTCGTGCGGCGTGAGGAGAAACACGATGCATAGTAATGCCTTCACCATTGCCGGCAGGATTTTCAATCAGGTGGTGCGCGACCGTCGCACCCTTGCCCTAATCATAGTGGTGCCGGTGGTGGTGATGACGCTCATCTGGTTGAGTTTCCCGGAAGAACTGGGGATGCTGGACTACATTGCGCCGGCGCTCCTGGCAACACTGGCAATCTTCTTCGGCTTCCTGCTCACCGGCATCAGTTTTCTGCGTGAGCGTTCTCAGGGCACGCTGGAGCGTTTGATGGCATCACCGGTGTCCCGGCTGGATATCGTGCTTGGCTATTTACTGGGATTTTTCACCTTTGCCCTGACGCAGTCGTTAATCATCGTTTTTTACACTGTTTATGTGCTGGATGTCCACTACACCGGCGACCTGTGGCAAATCTTCGTTTTTCAGGTGGTGATTTTGACGGGTGCCATCAATCTGGGTATTTTCATCTCTACCTTTGCCCGTAATGAATTCCAGATGGTGCAGTTTATCCCGCTCATCATTTTGCCGCAGGTCTTCCTCTGCGGTGTGCTCTGGCCTGTGGAGCAGATGTCCAGCGCCCTGCAGTGGATAGCCAAATTTCTGCCGCTTACATATGCGGTGGATGGATTGCGGGAGATAATGTTACAGGGCAAGAGCCTGATAGATGTGGGTTTCGACCTTTTGGTGCTGGTGGCTTTTGCGGTGGGTATCTCGGTTATCACGGCATTTACATTGAGAAGAAGCGCAGGAAGTTAGCCTTATTGCTCCATCTAAATTATGCTAAAATGTAACCAGCGAATCTAATCTTTGAGTGTAGCAGTGAAAGATAAGGTAAAAGCGGTCATTCTGGTGGGCGGGCAGGGCACGCGCCTGCGTCCTCTGACCTACAATACCCCCAAGCCGATGGTGCCGGTGCTGAACCTGCCGTTTCTGGAGCACGTCATACGCAATCTCAAAGAGCATGACATCACGGAAATCGTAATGGCACAGCATTATCTCGCCGAGTCTATGAAAAGTTATTTCGGCGACGGTAGTAAATTAGGCGTCAAACTGCATTACGTTATGGAAGATACCCCCAGAGGCACCGCCGGTGCTGTAAAGAATGCGGCGAAATACCTTGACGGCACTTTTGTCGTGCTCAATGGCGACATTTTCCACAACCGTGATTTCACCGAGATGCTCAAATTTCATCGACGGCATAAGGCAAAGGTCACTATCGTTCTGACGCCGGTAGAAGACCCGACAATCTACGGCGTGGTCGAAACCGACCAGCGTGGTAAAGTAAAGCGTTTTCTGGAGAAGCCGAAGGCAGAGGAAGTTACTACTAATATGATAAATGCCGGCACCTATGTGCTTGAGCCGGAAGTCTTGCAACGCATCCCCTCTGGTACGAAGCACAGTTTTGAGCGCGAGGTTTTTCCCCGGATGCTAATGGAGGGCGAGCCTGTATATGCGTATCCCTCTGACAATTACTGGATGGATACCGGCACGCCGGAAAAATATCTGCAATTACACCGTGATTTATTAAGCGGTAAATGTGATGGCTATTCCTTTGTAATGGATGTCAGCATTGGCGCAGGCTGTAATATTCATCCCTCGGCACAGCTCAGCGGCAGGGTAATTATTGGCGATAATTCCACGATTGCCCGCGGCGTGAGGTTGTCAGGCCCTGCTGCCATCGGACCCCATTGCACTATTCAAGGAGATGCCGTGATTACCGACTCTGTAATCTGGCACAGTGTCAAGATTGGACAGAGAGCCATTATCAAAAGCAGTATCGTGGCGGATAATTGCACTATCGGCGATGATAGTTATCTGATTGATGCGGTGCTCGGCGACCATGTTATGGTCAATGATGGCGTTAAACTCAAACCCGGCAGTCGGATTATGCCCGGCGAAA
>JAQTPO010000062.1:0-5495 GCA_028712845.1 Dehalococcoidales bacterium
GCTGGCTGGTTGTCGGTGGAGCGTCAGGTAGGACAGACCGGTAAAACTGTCCGCCCCAAGATTTACTTTGCCTGTGGTATCAGTGGCGCTATCCAGCATCTCGTGGGGATGCAGGATTCGGATGTCATCATTGCCATCAATCGCGACCACAATGCGCCTATTTTCGAGGTGGCGACTTACGGCGTTGTCGGCGACCTTTTCCAGATTGTACCGGGTATTACCAATCATATCCGCCAACTCCGCACCACCAAGCGAAATACTGGCAACGCTGATAATACTGTATGCGCGCCGGAGGCTAAGACAAATGGATCCAGTTAGTGGAGTACTCGGTTTTGTTTTGTTTTGGGGATTGACCGCATTAGCGGCGGGAATTTTCTTTGTTAAAAGTTATCAACTTTTGAAGTTGGTATCGCTCGGCCGTGGTGGTGAAAAGCTCACCGTAACAGTGAAAAAAGCTATTGGGGCTGTAGGTCATTTTGTTGCCCAGGAATGCCAGTTCAAGAACATACGTAAAAAGGACAGAGCCGGTATAGGTCACCTTTTTATGATGTGGGGGTTCCTTTTCTTTGTGACCTATTATGTGCTCTTCATCGTGGTTGCCTCCGGATTTGGCATATCAGACACGATGGAACACAACGCTTTTTATGCGGTTTATTGCTGGATTATGGATATCGTGGCTCCGTTTGTCTTTATCGGAGCTTTATGGGGTATCCTCCGTCGCTTTTTTGTCAAGACTACGAGGCTGGAAGGGCAACGAACGTGGGAAGCATTATTTATTCTTATTACTGTGTTGTTTCATCCCATTACCCATGTCGGTAAAATTGCTACCCAGATTGCGGCAGGCAGTCCGCCGGCTGGCCTCGGGTTAGCTACCCCGCCAATAAGCACCCTGTTGGCTAATCTCTACGCCAATTCAACACGTATCGAGGCGTGGCACACATTCTGGTTCTGGGCGCACTGGATTTTCGTTATTGTAGTCCTGGCGATTATCGCTTACACCCGTTATTTGCACGTTATTGCCGCCGCTATCAATGACATTATGCGCCCCGAACGGAAGGGTACACTCGCTCCCATTGACCTGAATGACAAGAGGACTTTCGGAGTCGGACGGGTAGATAATTTTACCCGGAGACAATTAATGGACACGTATGCCTGTGTGGTCTGTGGTTACTGTCAGGATGCTTGCCCGGCTAACTTCACCCAAAAACCGCTTAATCCGCGATTGATTGTCAGGGACGTTAAATCCAATCTGTTCACCAATGGTCCGCTACTGTTACATAAAAAAGAGCCATCGTTAGCTTTAATTGGTGGCGGCAAAGAGGGAAGTATCTCAGAGGAAGCTCTCTGGGCGTGTACTACCTGCTATGCCTGTATGGAGGTCTGTCCGGTCTATATTGAGCATGTCCCGAAGATTATCGAAATGCGCCGCCATCTTGTACAGATGCAATCGAAATTCCCGGGCGAACTGCTTAATCTTTTCGAGAATATGGAGCAAAGGAGCAATCCGTGGGGTATTGTGCCATCAGACCGTGTAAAATGGGCGACAGACATTGATGTTAAGTATTTTGAAGCCGGTAAGACGGAATACCTTTTCTATGTCGGGTGCTTCGGCTCTTTTGATTCCCGTTCCAAACAAACGACCGTCGCCATTGCAAAAATACTTGATGCCGCCGGTGTTTCATGGGGCATATTGGGCAAGGATGAGAAATGCTGTGGCGACAGCCTGCGCCGACTGGGCAATGAATATGTCTATGACCGTATGGCGCGCGAAAACATCAAGTTCTATCAGGAAAAGGGTATCACTAAGATTATCACCGAGTGCCCGCACTGCTTCACGGTGCTGAAAAACGAATATCCTCAGTATGGCGCCAAATTCGAAGTGATGCATCACACCGAGTTTATTAATCAGTTGCTCAAAGAAGGTAAATTGAAGCTGAATGGTACCATTGATGTCGGGAAACTGGTAATCCATGATTCCTGCTATCTGGGACGTCACAACAATATTTATGAAGCTCCCCGCGCTGTTGTTGCCGCTGCAACCGGTAAGACGCCGATTGAGATGGACAGGAATCGTAAGCGCGGCTTTTGCTGTGGCGCCGACGGTGGTCGCATGTGGCTGGAAGAGAGCGTCGGCAAGCGTATTTACGTCGAGCGCACAGAAGAAGCACTGAAGAAAGACCCTCAGACCATTTGCGTTGCCTGTCCTTACTGTATGACGATGTTTGCGGATGGACTCAAAGACAAGGGTGTTGAAAGCAAAGTTCAGGTGCTGGATGTGGCGGAGATTGTGGCGAAGGCGCTGAAATAAACAGAATATTGCAATGAGTTGAAATCAAGAAAGGCGGGTAATTTTACCCGCCTTTCTTATTATTTGGTACAGGAATGATTATTTTTCGATTCTCTGCTTGGTGCTGGGTAATTCACCGCTGGTGCGTGCGTCAATGCGTGTGGCAATGTCCAGCGCTCTGCCCAGTGCTTTGAACAGAGCCTCGGCTTTATGATGGTCGTTCGTGCCGTAGAGCACGCGGGCGTGCAGATTCAACCTGCCTTCCATCGCAAAGGATTCCAGAAAATGACGGATGAGGTCGGAATGGAAGCCGCGCATATCGTTCCGCTTAAACTCAGCATCCAGTATGCAGTAGCCACGTCCGCTCAGGTCGATTGCCACGCTTGCCAGCGCTTCGTCCATCGGCACAGTGGCATCAGCCATCCGTGCGATGCCAAGCTTTTCGCCGAGAGCTTCATTGAAAGCTTTACCCAGACAGATGGCGATATCCTCAGTGACATGGTGCTCATCATCGCCTGAAGCAGTGAGTTTCAGGTCGAGGCGTCCATGCTTGGCGGTTTGTGAAATCAGGTGGTCGAGCATCTTGATGCCGGTATCGATCTCATACTTGCCTGTTCCATCGAGGTTCAAAGTCAGGCTGATATTCGTTTCCTGAGTCGCTCTTTTGATAGTTGATTTTCGTTTTGCCATTTTTTCTAGCCTCCTATTTCGTGGAGTGTTTTGATGAGGGCATCGGTGTGCTCCGGTTTACCTACGCTAAAACGGATACAATCTTTGATGCGCGGCTGGTCGAAGTAGCGGACAAGGATGCCCTTTGCCTGCAGTTGTCTATAGAGCTTTTTTGCTTCAATATTACGCACCCGGCAGAGAATGAAATTTGATTGCGACGGGTAAACTGTCAGCCAATCGATTTTTTGTAACAGGGTGAAAAGCCGCTTTCTTTCGTCTATGAGTTTCCGGACGCTATCCATCAGGTAATCGATGTCTTTAAACGATTCTGCCACTGCCACCAGCGCTGCGACATTGACATTATAGGGGATTTTGATGCGGAGGATGAAATCGGCAATCTGCGGAGGGAAAATGCCATAGCCCACTCTCAAACCTGCCAACCCAGCCCATTTGCTGAAAGTACGCAATACAATCAGGTTGTCATATTTTTCCACAAGCGGAATGACGGTCTGCCGGCAGAACTCGTAATAGGCTTCATCCACCACGACAGGCACGCCTGTATCCAGCAGCTCGATGATATCCTTTTCAGAGGTCAGGTTGCCGGTGGGGTTGTTTGGATTGGTAACGAAGATGATTTTTGTCTTTTTACTGATTGCGGCTTTTACACCGGCAATATCGATATTGAAATTATCATCACGAGGAATTTCCACCAGTGTGCCGTTGCAGAGTTTCGTGCTGAAACTGTAAATGCCGAAGGTCGGTGTGCAGTTGATGACCTCATCGCCCTTGTTTACCAGCAACCTGATGAGCATGTCAATCAACTGGTTACTGCCATTCCCCGCCACGATATACTTAGCATCGATACCGGCATAGCCTGCCAGCATTTTCCGCAGTTTCTCCTGTCCGTCATCGGGGTAGATATTAAACTGTTTATATCCGGCGAGAGCTTTATTCACGCGCGGTGAACAGCCGTAGGGGTTTTCATTGGCATCCAACTTGATGATGTCTTCAGGGGCGATGGCAATCTTGCCTTCAAGCGTTTCAGGAGAAGTGGCGGCGGAGTACCCCCCGAAGGAAAGCAGTTCTTTCCGTATTAATTTTTCTATACCCATTGTGTCTCCATTTAAAAAAATCCCTCTCAATCTCCCTTTGTGAAAGGGAGAGGATTGATCTCTATTATTTCTTCTTCTTCGTATTTTTCAGGCGCAGTTCTATTGCCTGTGCGTGTGCATCCAATCCTTCAGCGCGGGCAATCGTACTCGCCGCTTTACCGGCAAGGTTAATCAGCGCATCCCCCACGCTGCTGACGTTAGTGAGCTTCAGAAAATCCAGCACATTAAGCGGAGAGCTGAATCTCGCCGTGCCTTCAGTCGGCAGGGTGTGTGACGGGCCGGAAATGTAATCGCTCATCGCCACTGTAGCTTTCTGTCCGTAGATAATACAACCTGCATTCGTAATGCGTTCCTCATAGGCAGTATTCGGCTTTGTCAGCAGTAAAACATGTTCGGGGGCATAGAGGTTAGTCAGATCAATCGCTTCTTCCATGTTTTTCACAATGACCATCATGCCATTGTTTTCTAGGGCTTCTTTTATGATTGCCTGCCGTGATAAAGTCTTCATCTGCTGTTCAATCGTCTGCATCACTTTGCCGGCAAGTGAGTGTGAATTGGTAATCAGGATTGCCGACGATAGACCGCCATGCTCCGCCTGCGCCAGCAAATCAGACGCACAATAGGCAGGATCAGCCATCTCATCAGCAATGACGACCACCTCGGAAGGTCCCTGAAGTCCATCGATACCTACGACGCCGTAAACCAGTTTCTTTGCCAGAAAGACGTAGATGTTACCTGGCCCGCAAATTTTATCCACTCTGGGAATAGATTCCGTACCGAAAGCCAGGGCGGCAATTGCCTGTGCCCCGCCGATGGAAAAAATCCGGTTGACGCCTGCGATATCAGCCGCAATCAAAATCGCCGGTGAAATTTTGCCGTCTTTACCCGGCGGTGTCACCAGAACAACTTCTTTGACACCGGCTACCTTTGCCGGGATGGCGGTCATCAAAACCGTCGATGGATAACTGGCAGTGCCGCCGGGGGCATAAACGCCCACCCGCTCCAGCGGTCTGACCATCCAGCCGGTTTTGCCGTGAGTGTAGGTGTGCAGAGCGCGTTCCTTTTGCATCTGGTGGAAATTGCCGATACGCTCCGCCGCCAGTTTCAGAGCATCTACCAGCTTTGCATCAACTTTCTTATAGGCGGCTTTAATCTGTGCGGATTTTACTTCCAGCGCAGATAATTTTGCGCCGTCGAATTTCTCTGTCAGTTCAAAGAGGGCTTTATCCCCTCTCCTGCGGACATCATCGATAATATTTTTTACAGCGGGTTCCTGTTTGAATTCCAGAGTAGCAGGAGCCTGCCGGTCAAGTAGTTTTTTTGCTTTGCTGAAACCTTCGATAATTTTCAATTCTTACCTCACTTACCATTGCGAGTCCCGATGTATTGCTGGATTCCTGCTCCCGTATCAGGTACGGGACAAGCTT
>JAQTPO010000062.1:5595-11153 GCA_028712845.1 Dehalococcoidales bacterium
ACAAGCTTGACGGTCTCGCAATGGTTCCGGGATTTCATCATTTAAGTACTATTCTATAAGATAGCTTCACTCATAAGTCTTATTATTTTATTTATCCGCGCTTTTTTAGTAGCGCTGTACCTTTTGTTTTTCGCCCCGATTAAACGGGCAGTGGACTCAAAAAGCGTGTCGATAATCTTCAAATTATGCCGGGCGATAGTACTCCCTGTCTCTGTATTCTCAATCAGGAGGTCAGCATCCTCCGGCAGAAATGCCTCCGTAGCTCCCCACGTCGGTATGATGCGGTACATCCCGAGGCGGTTATCCCGTGCATACTTATCGGCAATATTAACATATTCCGAGGCAACTCTGATAGGGGTGGTATTTTTATTACTGATTCGCTGTAAATCATAGATATTATCTGCGGGCACATCTTTATTGACCACTGCCACAATTCTCACCCATCCCAGCTTCAGGTCAGCTAATTCCTGCACAGGACTGGCAGGAAACAGATTCAGGTGGTCGGTCAACCAGTCTTTACCGGTGATTGCCAGGTCAAAATTGCCGTTCGCCACCTGCAAAGGCATATCCTGCGGGCGAATAACTTTGACGACCACTCCTTCAAGATTACTGCTTGGGCGGCGATTACCGGTGGGTGATGGATAATCGTCAATATGAATGCCGACTTTATTCAGCAATTCAATCATGTGTTTCTGCTGATGTCCGTCCGGCAAAGCAAGACGTACGGTATCACTATCATAGGGTCTGGTTTTATCCCCGTCCGTGCCGTGTCCAGCAGACACTTTCCGATAAGCGGGGAAGTACGGAGCAGCCTCCGTTCCTCCATCATTCACGTCAAGCTGTGCTTTTTCCAGTGTTGCCAGCACTTCGCTTAAATCTTTTTGTTCCCAGCTGATGCGGTTGGCGATTAAGTAAGCAGTGAAGTTGAGGACTTTGCTTAACGGTTTCAAGCCGTTATTCACCAGTTTCTCATCGGTGCTTCCTGCTACCAGCGCCAGAGTAGCGCTTTCCGGCGGATAAGCTTCCGCTGCTCCCCACAAGGGATATATGCTGAATCTTCTTAGCCTGAGATTCAAGGCAAAGGACTCGGCGATATTCGGGTACTCGCTGGCGATACGGACTGTCTCTGTCTGTGTACGCAGGTCTTCCAACCCGGGCATTTTTATCATGCTGCTTGCCGCAACGTAAAGTGCACCCTTGCCATAACCCAGGTCTCTGATTCTGACCGGAGCCGAAGCGGAGTATTTTGATGTCAGTTCTTCAATCCAATCCAGCCCGCAGATGCCGAGGTCGTAATTGCCGATAGCTACCTGAATGGGGATGTCCTTCTCCTGAAAGACCTTCGCCAGCATATCGGGGAAGCGTTTGGATTTCAGACGATAGTTACGCAGTCCCTCGTTGTAGCCGTTCAACTGCCAGTCGGCTTTCGCAAGAAAACGGGCAGTTTCGATAAGAAGCTTACCCTTGGGCAAAGCGATTTTAACTGCCACCTTGCCCTCCCAGGAGTTTCATCAGTTCTGCCGTTGTTTTAACCGTTAGTTTACGTTTTTTAGTCCGGTCATTGATAACAAATCCCGGCGATTGCTCATTGACTTCAATCATCCATCTGGAGACAGCTTTGTCCTCGTTGCTCAGTTGCATGCTGACCGTGAATCCTTTATCACGCAAACTATCGGCAATACGGTAGGCTGATTTGACTGTCTTCGGCTGATTATTGTTGGGTTTGATGAGGATGCCTTCAGCTTCCGACTTTATTTGCGGCGGAATTTCAATCAAGTTCATCAGGGCATCTATTTGCAGTGCAAAGCCGGAAGCGGGCGTATTTTTACCGCCCATCAGGGGAATAAGAGCGTCATATCTGCCGCCTCCGCCCAGCTTGGTTTCGCCGGCAAATAGTTGAAAAATGATACCGGTGTAATATTCGAAACCTCTACCGGAGGCAACATCGATTTTATATTTCACTCCCATAGTTTCCAACAGGTCGATAACCTCGATGAAATTATCCAGCGCCGGCGTAAATTCAGGCAAATTACAATTAAAGGAAGCTTTAAGGTTACGCAAGAATCCGGCAGTTTTTCCTTTAAGGTCGAGCAATGGCGTGAGCAGACGCGCCAGTTCCGGTGTTTGTGCTTTTAGCCGTGTCAGCACCGCCACATCTCCGTCCAGAATCCGGTCGAAGACTTTGCTTTGTTCTTCCGGAGATAATCCGAAACCGGTCAGTAAAGCCCTTATCAAACCGGCGTGAGATAACTTCAGTTCAATATTTTTTATCCCCAGTTTTTTCAATACTTCGAGCGCCAGCGTTATCAGTTCTACATCTGCTAGTTTTGAATCGGCGCCAATCAACTCCACGCCGCACTGCCATTTCTCGCGGTTCTCTTTTCCCGTCTCTTCAAAGATAAAGGTATTGATGATATAGGAAAGCCTGGCAAGTTTTTGATTTGCCAGATTATCGATATAAAGCCGGACTGCGGGAATCGTGCCTTCCGGTCTGAGTACCACTCTTTCCCCGCTCCAGCCGTCCCAATCGAGAAAAGAATAAACCTTGCCCAAGGTGCCGGGTGTGAGGGTGCCGGTGGAAGTGAACAGGTGCAGGTACTCGATGGTCGGGGTTCTAACTTCTTGATAGCCCCATTTCAGGCAGGAGTTGCGGAAAACCTCCTCGATGAAGCGAAACCGCTTCATATCTTCAGCCGACAGGTCGCACGTTCCTTTACATTTTTGAACTCTCATTTTAGTACCTTTTCCAGTTTAATTAATATCCAATTATACAATAATGGACTACTTACTTTGTTGCATCCGTTATTCCCAATAGTATATGCTCTCATTTCAAATGACATTGTGTTCTCGTTTTGTTGAAAGTACGATGATAATATTTACATGCAACATTACCCCATAATTACACAATGACCCACCCCTTTATCCCCGCCATTGAGGGTGAATACCCTCCATCTTCTGGAGTTTCTACCTTGACACATCCAGATTCATTTCTAAGCCAATATTGACAACCAAAAACAAACTGAACATTTCAAATATTCCTACAAATAAAAAAGCCCGGGATTTTTATCTCGGGCTTTTTTATTTGTTATTATTGTTTTTTATTCAACGACTGATTGACCAAGCCCGATGGGTGGTTAAAGTATGATGAGTATGATGATGGATAATGTGGGCTTGATTAAACATGCTAGACTTTTATTTTCTCCTCGATTATTCAAAGTCAATATTACAATGAATAGTGAATGATGTCAAATTTTTGCAATAAATCACATCCGGTTATATAATGCGGGGGAAGAGGTGAGTCTTCACGGGAAACGATGATGAAAATATTACGACTATTCACGCTTGTAGGGTTATTGATTACCAGCTTTTTTGCTGTGACAGGTGTCGAAGCTGATAGTCCCACTGTTGCCGTTCTCGATGTCAAAGGCATCATCAATCCGGTTACGGCTGATTACATCAGTCGTGGTATTCAGGAAGCGGAAAGCAGTAATGCCGTTGTTTGTGTGATTCAATTAGATACACCGGGCGGATTGGATACTTCGATGCGGGACATTGTTCAGGATATCGTCAACGCAAAAATTCCCGTTGTTGTTTATGTCTCACCATCGGGGGCGAGGGCGGCTTCGGCGGGGGTATTTATCACCGTATCGGCTCATATTGCGGCAATGTCGCCCAATACTGCCATCGGCGCTGCCAGTCCTGTCTCAATTAGCTCTTCCGGGGAAGAAGATATTTCGGACACAATGAAAGAGAAGGTATTTAATGATGCCGCTGCTTACATCAGAAGCCTGGCGGGCACGCACGGGCGCAATGTGGACTGGGCGGAAAAAGCTGTCAGAGAAGCGGTTTCTGCCACCGAAACGGAAGCCCTGGAGCTCAAAGTCGTCGATGTTATTGCCCCCGATTTGAATTCATTGCTTCTACAGATTAACGGCAGAGAAGTAACGCTATCGAACGGCGCAAAAGTTATACTAAATACAGCATCGGCTGCCGTTAATCCCTTGAAAATGACAGCGATGGAGCAGTTTTTACTTGCCATCAGCGACCCCAATATTGCCTTCACACTGATGGGGCTGGCATCCATCGGGCTTTTCGTAGAAATCACTAATCCCGGACTTATTTTCCCCGGTGTAATCGGCGCAATCAGTCTCATCTTCTCGCTTTTTGCGCTGGGGAATCTACCGGTGAATATTGCCGGTATTTTATTGATAGTCCTGGCTTTTGTGTTGTTTATTGTTGAAGCGGTGACGCCGGCTACCTTCGGCGCATTGACGGCGGGAGGAATTGCCTCTATGATAGTTGGGGGACTAATACTGTTCAAAGGAGGGCCATTATTTAACGTGGATATCTGGTTGATTGTAATTTTCGCGGTTTGCATCGGCGCTCTCTTTGCCTTTATAATTAGTCGGATTGTTAAGGCGCATCATCTTCAGGCAACCACCGGAATGGAAGAATTAATCGGTTCTGAAGCTGTGGTGCGGACGATGCTAAACCCGGAGGGAACGGTCTTTTTCAAAGGTGAACTCTGGGGGGCAGTCTCGGAAGCAGGAAATATTGAGCCCGGTGAGGCGGTAACTATCAAGAAAATCGAAGGTTTAAAGTTGTTTGTCATAAAAAAAGAAGGAGGCAAGTAGATGGATCCTATTGTTTATGGAATTATTGTCCTGGTAATTATCATTATCATCGCTTCATCTGTCAGGATTGACAAAGAGTACGAGAGAGTGGTCGTTTTCCGTTTAGGTCGATTGGTTGGAGCGAGAGGCCCGGGTTTTTTGCTGGTTTTGCCATTGGGATTTGATAAAACCCAGAAGATTGATTTGCGTGTCATTACAATGGATATTCCCCCGCAAGATGTCATTACAAAAGACAATGTCACTATCCGTGTCAATGCGGTAGTCTATTTCCGTGTTGTTAATCCGGTGGATTCCGTGGTTAAGGTCGCTAATTTTATGTTTGCCACCTCGCAGATAGCACAAACGACAATGCGTAATGTTCTCGGCCAGTCCGAACTGGATGAATTACTGGCAAAAAGAGAAAAACTCAACCAGATGTTGCAGAAAATCATCGATGAACATACTGACCCCTGGGGAGTCAAAGTCAGCACCGTAGAAATAAAAGATGTGGAATTACCGGAAGGGATGAGGCGCAGTATGGCGGCACAGGCAGAAGCAGAAAGAGAGCGAAGAGCGAAAGTGATTCATGCCGATGGTGAATTCCAGGCATCTCAGAAACTGGCGGACGCAGCCAAGGTCATCGGCAGTGAAACTGCCACGCTTCAGCTGCGTTATTTACAAACTCTAACAGAGGTTGCGGCTGATAAGAACAGCACCATCATTTTCCCATTCCCGATGGAATTTCTCAAAGCATTCCTGCCGAAAGAAAAGCAAGGTTAGACAAGGTTACCTGAAACAGTCAATAGTAGCCCCGGCTTGTCGGGGCTACTATTTTTTAGCGTAGAGTAACATCGCCGGCCATAAATTTCATCAGGCTACCATCGGGACTACGTAACAGCAGACTGCCATCATCCGCTACTGACTCGGCGGTGCCTTCATAGACAT
>JAQTPO010000063.1 GCA_028712845.1 Dehalococcoidales bacterium
ATCTCGATGCTGCTTTATTCTAAATGGTGCCGCACTGACCGCGTCATTCGTTTTGGGGAGACGGACTGTATCCACGGCGGACTGGGGCGCATTTCCGCGACCAGTATCATGCCGCTGGCAATGGCGAATGCCCTCAAGCTGACTAAATATGGCGCCTGAGAACAAAATGCGCACACCTTTTATTGCCGGTAACTGGAAAATGAACACCACTATCGCGGAGGCGGTGGCGCTGGTCAAAGAGATGCTGCCCGGACTGGAAAGCATCGCAGTTATTGAAAAAGCCGTCTGCCCACCCTTTATCTCGTTGAGCAACGTCAGCCAGCTGCTTATCAATAGCAGCGTCAAGCTGGGCGCACAGAACCTATACTACGAAGCAAAGGGCGCCTATACCGGAGAAGTTTCGCCCTCAATGCTTGCTGGCATTTGTGAATATGTCATCATCGGGCATTCCGAGCGCCGCCAGTACTTCGGCGAGACCGATAAGATTGTGAATAACAAAGTGGCGGCGGCACAGAAAGCCGGATTGAAGCCTATCCTGTGCGTCGGCGAGCGGCTGGAGCAAAATGAAGCGGGTCAGACTGCTGAGGTAGTCACTGCCCAGATGAAAGGAGCGCTGACAGGCATTACTTCCATTGATGGACTTGTCGTCGCCTACGAGCCGGTATGGGCAATCGGTACGGGGTGCGCGGCGACTGGCGAGCAATCTAACAAGGTTATTGGGATCATCCGTCAACTGGTAGCAAAATTATATGATGTTAATGCTGCCGAAGCCCTGCGTATCCTCTACGGTGGTAGTGTTACCGCTGCCAATGCCGCCGAGTTCATGCGCCAGCCGGAAATCGACGGCGCGCTGGTCGGCGGAGCAAGTTTAAAGGCCGCCGAGTTCCTGAGTATTGTCCGCCAGACCGCCGAGGTCAGGAAACCTGTCTGAAGGTGAACCGCTTTCTTGCTATTGTCGGTCCCACCGGCGCGGGTAAAAGTAATCTGGCACTACACCTGGCACAAAAATTTCACGGAGAAATAATCAACGCCGATAGCCGCCAGGTCTACCGGCATCTGGATATTGGCACCGCCAAACCATCTGCTCAAGAACGTGCTACCGTACCTCATCACCTGTACGATATTATCAATCCCGATGCAAGCTTTAGTTTGAGCCAGTACCAGGAGCTTGCCTATCACGTTATTGATGAAGTTCAGGCACGTGAGCGCCTGCCGATGCTGGTCGGCGGTAGCGGACAGTATGTCTGGGGAGTACTGGAAGGCTGGCAGGCTCCGAAAGTACCGCCGGATAAAAAGCTCCGCGAAAGTCTGGAAAAGATTCCAACTGCTGAATTATATCAGGAATTACTCAGCATCGACTCCGCCGCCGCAAGAAAAATAGATAAACGGAACGTGCGCCGGATAATACGGGCAATCGAGGTCTATAAGCAAACTGGTAAACCATTTTCTCACCTCAGGCAGAAGACTCCACCGGCGTACTCCAGCTTTATCATCGGGCTCACGATGGAGCGAAAAGAGCTTTACCGACGCCTTGACCGGAGGGTCGACGAGATGATAGCGCGCGGGCTGGTCGCTGAGGTGGAGAATCTGTTTAAAGCAAGTTATCACCTCGACCTGCCATCATTATCCAGTATCGGTTATAAGCAAATCGGGGCTTTCCTGAAGCGGGAAAACACACTCGCCGAAGCGATACAAAAAATCAAATATGAGACCCACCGCTTCGTCCGGCAGCAGTATACCTGGTTCCGCCTGGCCGACAACCGCATCCACTGGTTCGACGCAGAAAGGCAGACATATTCTGCAATAGAAGCCACCCTAAATGAATTCCTGGGAAATAAATCCGCAGTAGACCCCTAAATTATATAGCCTATTTCGCCGCTTTTTGTTACAATAATATACAGTCCCTAATATAATATCAGGAGAGTGAGCAAGGAATGAAATTTACCAAGATGCAGGGTGCTGGCAATGACTACGTGGTCATTGAGAGTAATGGTGCTGTGCATGATTGGTCAAAGCTAGCGCTTAAGGCGCTGGATAGACACTTCGGTATTGGTGCGGACAGCTTGTTACTGGTGATGCCCTCGAAAAAAGCCGATTTCCAGATGCGTATCTTCGATACGGACGGGTCGGAAGCAGAGGCCTGCGGCAACGGAATCCGATGCTTGACCAAATACGTCTATGAAATGGGCAAGGTGAAACCGGAAACCAGTTTGATTACCGTGGAGACCCTTTCCGGAGTGCGAGAAATCAAGCTTAATATTAAGGGAAATAAGCTTGTCGGCATTCAGGCGAACATGGGACAACCCCGTTTTAGTGCTAAGGATATTCCCATCAACAGCGGATACAGGACCACCAGTACCGGCGCTCTATTGAACTACCCGGTGAACGTGGATGGTACTGACCTGATGTTGAGCCTCGTTTCGATGGGTAATCCTCATGCCGTCTTTTTCCAGGACAGCCCTGTTATGGAATTTCCTCTCGATAAACTGGGATCGAAGATAGAGAACCTGCCCATCTTTCCCAATCGCGTTAATTTTGAGGTGGTGCGCGTGGTCAACCGTAAGCTCGTCGAAGCCCGTGTCTGGGAACGCGGCGTCGGAGAGACACTGGCTTGCGGCAGCGGCGCTTGCGCTATTCTTGCGACCGGACAGATGCTCGGTTACTTTGATAAGAAGATTGAAGTGAAACTCCCCGGCGGTGCGCTGTGTGTAGAGTGGGACGGCATAGGAGAGGTGTTACTCAGCGGGCCTGCTGAGATAGTTTTCACCGGGGAATGGACAGGCAAGGAGTAAATCATGAAATTCTCCCGGCGTATGGACAAGCTGGCACCTTACCTGTTTGTCGAAATCAACAAGAAAATTGCGGAAAAGAAGGCGAAGGGCGAAGAAGTCATCAGCTTTGCTATCGGCGATCCCGATATTCCTACCCCGCCCCACGTTATCGAGAAGCTGTGCCAGGCTGCCCATGACCCGGTAAACCACCGTTACCCGGAGACGTTCGGGCTGCTAGAACTCAGGCAGGCAATCGTCAACTGGTACGAAAAGCGGTTCGGAGTCACGCTCGATCCGAACAAAGAGGTGCTGCCGCTGCTCGGGGCGAAGGAAGGTATTGCCCATATTTCTTTCTGCTTTATCGACCCCGGGGATACTGCCCTGGTGCCGGACCCCGCTTATCCCGTCTACGGCATCAGCACCACGCTGGCGGGCGGCAAGCCGTACTACTTACCTTTGAAAGATAAGAACAACTTTCTGCCCAGCCTGAATAACATCCCCGATTTCGTACTAAAAAAAACGAAGCTGCTCTGGATAAACTATCCGAATAATCCCACCGGCGCGGTCGCCGAGCCGGGCTTTTTCAGCCGCGTGGTGGAGTTCGCCAAAAAGTACGATATTGCCGTCTGCCACGATGGTCCTTATTCCGAGGTCGCCTTTGACGGCTACAAGCCCATCAGCTTCATGCAGACGCCGGGCGCCAGGGACGTCGGGGTAGAGTTCCATTCGCTGTCCAAGACCTATAACATGACCGGCTGGCGTATTGGCATGGTCGTGGGTAACCCTCAGATGATAGACGCCCTCAATCGACTCAAGTCCAATCTGGACTCTGGTATCGCCCAGGCGATTCAATACGCCGCTATCGAGGCGCTTTCCGGCCCGCAGGACGCCATCGAAGAGCATAACCGCATCTACCAGAAGCGCCGCGACCTCGTCGTGGAAGTGCTCAATAAAATTGGGCTGGAAGCGAAAGCGCCCAAGGCGAGCCTCTATATCTGGGCGAAAGTCCCCGAAGGCTATAATACCATCGACTTTACCGCCGACCTTCTCGACCAGGTGAGCGTCGCCGTGACGCCGGGAGTAGGGTATGGCCGAAACGGGGAGGGCTATGTGCGGCTTTCCCTGACCATCCCGGACCCGCTGCTGGTCAAAGGCTTATCAAGACTGGCAGGATGGCGCAACAGTCGCAAGTTAACTTACAAGAAATAAGTTGACATAACGGAGTTATTCATTCCAAAAAACACTATCGTTACGGAAGTCTCGCCGGAAAAGGCTTTGCTGGTCGGCGTGGTGCTCAAGAACGCTGACCGCCAGTCTGCCGAGGCTTCCTCCATGACCGAACTGGGCGAGCTCACCCGCACCGCCGGCGCCATGGTCGTCGGTAAAATTATCCAGCACCTCACTGCGCCGGTAAAACAGTTTTACATTGGCCGCGGCAAGCTGGACGAAATCATCGCCCAAAAAGGCAATCTCAACTACGATACCGTCATTTTCGACGACGAGCTTTCGCCGCTCCAGCAACGCAACCTGGAGGACATCCTTAAGGTAAAGATTATCGACCGCGTGGCACTCATCCTGGATATCTTCGCCAGACGCGCCCGCACCCGCGAAGGCCGTTTACAGGTAGAGCTGGCGCAACACCAGTACTTAATCCCGCGGCTCGCCGGGCAATGGAGCCATCTGGAAAGGCTCGGCGCGGGTATCGGGACGAAAGGTCCCGGTGAGACCCAGCTGGAGACCGACCGCCGCATGATAAACAAGAAAATTCAGCGCCTCAAAGACCAGATTGAAAAAGTGCGGAAGCAGCGCGGCCTCTACCGCCAGCAGCGGAAAAAGAGCGGTGTTCCCGTCGTCTCACTGGTGGGTTATACCAACGCAGGCAAAAGCACGCTGCTGAATAGGCTGTCCGGAGCGAACGTCATCGCCCGCGATGAACCTTTCTCAACGCTCGATCCCACCACCCGCCGACTGACTCTGCCGGACGGGAAAGCAATACTGCTGACCGATACGGTTGGGTTTATCCGCAAACTCCCGCCGACCATCATTGCCGCTTTCCGCGCTACCCTGGAAGAACTGGATGAAGCCGACCTGCTTCTACACGTGGTGGATATTTCCGCCGCTGATGCCGCCGGGCAATGTGAAACGGTGGAAAAGATTTTGCGGGAACTCGGTCTGGCGGAAAAGCCGCGCATCACGGCCCTCAACAAAATCGATGTGCTGGTAGGGCAAGGACTAAATCTTGATGAAACCGCCGCCCTGAAAAATCTGCCGGAGAACCTGCTGCCGCCGGACGAAAACACCGTAATTATTTCGGCAACCCGGGGCTGGGGTTTTGGCAAACTTTTAGTGGGCATCAGCCGAACCCTGGCAAAATCTCGTCAGCCTGCCTGAAAACCAGTCCTCCCAGCTACAACGACGCACCACAATCAAAATCTAGGCGTCTCCAGCTTTGTCTGAATGGTTTTGTATGTCCAGCAGGCCTGTTGACCAGACTGGATGCCCTGAAATTCTCCGATTTCCGGCATTTTCCATTAAGCAAAGACTTATTTTTTAAATGGGGAATAATTGACATAATAAGTTGAAGGAAAATGGTATAATAAGTGCATGGAAATTAACAGTTGGATAACTCTCGCCGCTGTCTTTGTTGCCTTGAGTTTAGGGGTAGCTTCTCTTATCCAAACCAAGCAAATTCAGAAAAGAGAGCGTAAAGAAAGGTTATTGAATGAAATTATTGAATGGGCAACAGAAATTCATACCGCTAGTTTAAAAACAAATTTACCCAATATTGATCCTTATTTAGAATTACACATAGAAGAAATAGCGGAAGGTAAAAAACAAATTATAGAGAATACCAAGAGAAGTATAGTAAATAAAGAACATAATCGAATTGAGGTAGAAACATTATTTAGATATTGTATTCCACTCTCCAGATCTGAATATATCAGATGGCTAACAGAAGACAATTTTAAAGGTCTCGGAATGACGCTTGTTGTTGACAAGGTTATTGATAACCTTAATGCCTTTGTTATCTTGGAAAATAAGGAACTCGGAATCAACAGTAGAGGTTTTGGATAATCAGCGGTTGACCGTGTGGAAGAAGAATTGAAAAATCCCAACAATACAAATGATAAATAGTTGACTAAATACGGTATAGAACTAAGTGAGCAAATAAACGCTTTATATGAAGATGCGGCAAGAATTATTTCCAGCCAGTGAATAACTCTGTTTTCAGCCCTCGTTCCTTTATGTCAACTTTCTAATCCCCCCTTTTGTATTATGGGGCGTATAATATATGTTATGTGAACTTAGCAACAAAGATAGCAAAGAGCGGGCTGACATAACGGAGCAAAGACTCCCGCCCTATCAACAACATTATATTTCCACAGCGCGTTGTCATCATTAACCTGGTATTTTATGATCCGCAAATATTTTCTGACAACCGACCGGGAATTATTGAGTACTCGGATAAATTATTACTTCGGTAACGAATTTCCACCCCAAACAATCGAATTTTTCCGTGCCCTGATTTCTCATTATTTGCATCCCGTTTCCTGGTAAAACTTCGCTAACATGAATCCTCAATCATTATGTAAACTGTACTATTGACAAAATGTGGATTAAAGACTATGATAGCTACACTTGAATACTTTTACAGGAGGCAACCATGATAAAAGTAGTTATCGAACGGCATTCCAAGGACCGCGAAAAGCTTGCCTCAACCCTGCGGGAACTCCGGGCTGCCGCAGTGCATCAGTCGGGCTACATCAGTGGCGAAACTCTACTTTCTCTGGATGATAAATCCCTTATTACCGTAATCAGTTCCTGGCGTAATCTCGATGACTGGCGAGCCTGGGAAGACTCGAAAATCAGAATCACGATAAACGATGTCCGAATAGAACCACAGACAAGCGGTAAAACCGTAATCAGAAAATACGAAATAATGGCAACCGAATCAGAACTCCCGGGGAAATAGCGGGAAACAACAAGAGCGGGCGGAATTTACTCCACCCGCTCTCAGTTTAAGGATGTGACCGGTTTGCTTATTTCCCGAACAAGGCGTTAGGTACCGCCAGAGCTATTTGCGGGAATAGCATAACAATAACCAGACCGGTAAGTTGCAGCAGCACAAAAGGTATAATCGACTTGTACAGGTCGAGCATCGTTACGCCTTTGGGTGCCACCGCCTTCATGTAGAACAGGTTCACCCCGAACGGCGGGGTCAGGAAGCCCATTTCCATATTCATGACAAAGAGTACTCCGAACCACACCGGGTCGAACTTAAACATAAGAATCAGGGGTATGAACATGGGGACGGTAATCATGATAATCCCGGTGGTTTCCATGACGCACCCCAGTATGATTAGTAGGATCTGAATACCAATCAGGACAAACCAGCGATTCAATCCGAAGCTCTGTACTGTTTCCTTGATGTAGGCAGGCCCGCCGATGCCGTTATAAAGCGTACTGAACCATGACGCCGCAACTACTATCCAGAGCACCATCGCCGCAAGTTTCAGCGTCTCTCTCGATGATTCCATAACGAGTTTGCCGTTAAATCTGCCCTTAACAGCGGCAGAGACCATGGCACCCAGAGCACCTACCGCTGACGCCTCGGTGGGGGTTGCGATTCCTGAGAGGATAGACCCCAGTACGGCTATCACCAGGAGTATCGGCAGAATTAAAGCTTTGAATTGGGGAATTATTTTCTTCAGGGGTAGTCTTTCTTCGGGGGGTATTGGCGGCCCCAGCGTGGGATTTAAATGGCATCTCACCAGGATATAGGTAACAAACAAAACGCTCAGCAGTAAACCGGGTAAAAGTCCGCCAGCGAAAAGTCTGCCGATTGACACTTCTGCCATCACGCCATAAATGAGAAACGTAACGCTTGGTGGAATGAGCACGCCCAGAGCGCCACCTGCCGAAATACACCCGCATGCAATGCGTTTGTCATAGCCACGCTTGAGCATGGACGGTAAGGCGATAAGCCCCATGGTAACTGTGGAGGCACCGCTTATGCCGGCGCATGCTGCAAAAATCGTACAGACTAGCACCGTACCGACGGCTAAACCCCCCTTGATCCTGCCCAGGAGGTTATACATCAGTTCATACAGATCGTCCGCAATACCACTTTTCTCGAGAAAGATAGCCATCATATAAAAAAGAGGAAGCGCCAGTAACACGGTACTGCGCATAACGCCCAGCGTCTGGGTCGCTGCCATGTTGAGCCCGCCGGCGCCCCAGATGATCCATGTCAGTATCAGGGCGGTGCCGCCAATTACGAACGCAAACGGCGCCCCGGTAGCAAGTAGTACCAGCATCCCTCCAAAAAGAATTAGCGTAGCAAGTTCGGTGCTCATTTGAGCTCCTTCCCGGTCACCGCCAAGTAGATATCCCGGACGAATTTAGCGGTGGTCTGCAGTAGTAAGAGAGCAGCTCCGACCGGTATCATCATTCTCAGCGGGTACAGCGGAGGGCCCCATGTGGTGTTGCTATGCTCGTTGATTTTTAGCGCCGCCAGGAAAAAGTTCCAGCCGTAGCGAACCATGACAAGACAGATCATCAGGGGCAACACGAAAGTAACGATATCCATGATTGCCTTGCCTCTTCTGGATAGCTTTTCGTAAATGATTTCCACATTAACCATGCCGCCGCGCCAGAAACAATAAGCACCGGCAAGTATAAACTGAGCACCGAAAATATAAGTGCCGAGTTCGTGTGCCCACCGTGTCGGGGCGTTAAAGACGTAACGGGAAACAATTTCGTAAATAATGATTACGAGGTAAACCATCACCAGTGGAGCGAGGAAGACCCCGCTCCACTGGCTCAAACCGTCAATAAGGGATAAAATCTTCTTAATTATTTGCATTATCTCTCACAACCTGACAGATTCTCCTTTTTACTCTATCTTATAAGTAGTATATCCAGCATCTCTCAGGTAGTTGGTGACGATTTGCACTGCTTTCTTAGCCCCGGGACTCTTGGCAGCAATGCTGTTCCAGACGTTCTCCGCTGATTTCAGCAGTGCCGGATAATCGGATTCAGGAATCGTGCAGGTTTGCAGACCTTTTGCTTTCATTTCTTCCATCGCAGCAATGCTGGCGAATACCTCGGCATCATAACTGCGTGCAAGGCACATAGTATCTGCAGCCATCTGCACTACTTTCTGCATATCAGGAGAAAGCGCCGCCCAGTTCTTGGGGTTCACATAGGCGTCATAACCGAAGCATGCCGCAAAAATCGCCGGGTAAATCATATATTTTGCAACTTCATGCCAGGCGAAGTCACGAATTGTAACTTCGGCACCCCACGTAGCGCCATCAACGGTTCCACTGGCAAGCGCAGTGTAGACCTCGGCTCCCGGGATCATGACGGTAGAAGCACCGAGACCTTCGAGGTACATTGCAAGTGTAGTATGAGTTCTAACTTTCTTGCCTTTCCAATCCGCCGCGCGATTAACGGGGACTCTGGAGATAACCGGAGAACCGCCGCGCATCTGGAAACCAAGCAGATGGACACCGTTGGCAGTGTAACCTGATTCAAAATGTTCTTTCAGCCCATAGCTGAGATAAGTCATAACCATGTCTTCCAGATGCCGCCAGCCGAACGGAAGGCTGACTGCGTCCATCTCCGGCAGGAAGCCTTTTTGATAACCCGGAGAACTGATACCAATTTCAATCATGCCGGTATTAACGGCTTTAAAGATATCCAGGTCGGGGCATAGGGCCCCCGGAGGATTAAGCGTAATAACGAGACGACCGCCGGTGGCTTCCTCAATATCTTTAACAAATGGGACATAGGTCTTATTCCAAAAAAGACCATTGGGAGGGCAGATTTGCTGCAGCTTCCATTTAATTACGGTGGCGGCTGGAGTTGCAGCCGGTTTAGTGGTTGACGGAGTGGTTGCGGCGGGTGTGGTTATGGCCGGTTTCGTTGCCGCAGGAGTTGTGGCGGCAGGTGTAGTTGCCGCCGGAGTAGTCGGTGACGCCGGTTTGGCACAGGCAGAAAGTGCCAGAGTTGAAATCAGGACAAGAATAAGGCAAATACTATTAAATCTGGTTATTAACCTTTTTGTGCTCATTTTCCCTCCTCCTAATTTGCTAATGTTTCGTTCCACAAGATTTCACAGGAGGGCAAACGGGGGGGAATATCAAAATCCGCTTACCCTCCTGCAATATAAGGCTCTGTTACAAGAATAGGTATTTTATTGTACCTTATAGTTAGTATAGCCCATATCACGGCAGTAGTCAGTCACAATCTTAACTGCCTGCTTGGCTTTGTCTCCCTTACCGGCGATACTGCTCCATACTACCTCAGCAGCTTGAGTCATCATGGGGTAATCTTCTTCAGGGATTGTGCATATCTTAGTACCTTTTGCCACCATCTGGGCCTTTGCCTGCATGCTATCATAGACATCATAATGATAGCTCTTACGCACATAGGTATCAGCTGCAGTAGTCCTGATGATGCTCTGGAGGTCTGCCGACAGCTTGTTGAAGACGGTAGGGTTAACGTAGACATCGTACCCCATCATCACATAGATGGTTAGCGGATAGATAAGGTAAGGTGCTACTTCGTACCAGGCAAAGTCACGCAGAGTGCTTTCAGAGCCCCAGGTTGCGGCATCCGCGGTGCCGGCGGCGAGACCGGTATAGACCTCAGCACCCGGGATGTAAAGAGTACTGGCACCAAGTTCTTCGACAAGCATTGCGTTAGTGGTATGGGTTCTTATTTTCATCCCCTTGAAATCAGAAACACGATTGATGGGTTTCTTGGAGATTAATAGAGTGCCACGGTTCATCTGGCAGTCAATCAGCGTGACGCCGTTATTGGCATAACTCTTCACGAGAAGGTCCTTTAAGCCGTAGTGATAATAAACAAGGAGTATATCTTCGTAGCTGCGCATGGCAAGCGGGATGACGGCGATTTCTGCTTCCGGCATGAAACCTTTATGGTAGCCCAGAGAACTGAGCCCGACCTCAATCATACCGGCGGATACTGATTTGAAGATATCCAAATCAGGGCAGAGTGCTTGCGGTGGGTGTACAGTAATTACCAGTCTGCCACCGGAAGCTTCCTCAATCTCTTTTGCCCATGGTTCATAGAGTTGCTTTACGAACATACTGCCAGGAGCGCAGATTTGTTCCATTTTCCATTTGATTACCGTAGCAGCTGGAGTAGCAGCAGGTTTAGTAGTTGCCGGAGTGGTTGCGGCGGGTGTGGTTGTGGCCGGTTTCGTTGCCGCGGGAGTTGTGGCGGCAGGCGTAGTAGCCGCCGGAGTAGTCGGCGCCGCCGGTTTGGCGCAGGCAGAAAGGACCAGAGTCAGTGTAAGTACCAGGA
>JAQTPO010000208.1 GCA_028712845.1 Dehalococcoidales bacterium
CCTCTAATCTACGTTTGGGGACTTCATATTTTTGCAGACTCTCGAGTTCCTGACGTGCCTGCTCGTGAGTTTGCGGGTTATAATCGAGGTCGGCTAACTCGGCTGAAAGCTGTTTCAGGGTTTCCTGCTGGGTTAGGGCAAAATCCTTGCGCGCCAAGCGTTCCTCAATCTGTTTTAATTTGTCTCTTTCCTCATTCAATCGTTTGCCGGCTTCTTCAGCACGGGCGATTTCTCTTTCCAGCGCTCCCGCCCGATTCTGAGCCTGTTCTTTTTCTTTGATAAGTATCTTCTCAGCCTGGGAAACTTCTGCCTCTATCACTTTTAGCTCGGCTTTTTTCCCGGCAATCACAGAAATATTGCTCTTTACATAATCTGCCTTCGCCTGTTTTTCGGTATTATAGTGGGTTGAAATATGCTTCAACCCATCGATACCCAGTTCAGTCTGGCAGACAGGACATTTTGCTTTATCCGGTTGGGCAAGTAAAAGTTTCAGCTTTTCATCTATCTCGCCAATCTCTTTTTCCAGCCTGATTCTATCCGCTTCCGCACTTCGTATTTGTGCCACGATTTCCTGACCGGACTCTTTTTTGTTTCGTAAAATTTCCTCTTTAGCGGCAAGATTTTGTAACTGGACCTGTGTCGATTTCAGTTCATCTTTGAGTTTTGGCAACTCAAGGAAAGTTCTCTCAAATTCGCCGACTTTGCTTTGAGATAAGGCATGTTCTTTTGTCAGCGTCTGGCTCTCTCGCTCAATCGACATCTCCAACTCGTGGGAACGCTGGTTAAATTTACTTACCAGCGCCAGATTTTTATTCAGTGTGTCATTCAAACCTTTAACTGCAAGGAATTTAACATAGCCGTCCTCTATTTCAGTGCGTTTGGCGAGCAGTCCTTCGTGCTCTGCAATTCTGGCGCGAAGCTGCTGGATTTGCTCTTGCCATTGGGTTAAAGTTCTGGTTCTTTCCGTAATATTTTTCTCAAGTTGCATCAACTGCGCCCGCTTGCTCTCCAGTAATTCCTTCTGCTGGCGCAGCGTCTTCAGTATTGCTTCCTGCCCTTTAAATGAGTCGTCGATTCGGCTTAATTCAGCCTGTGCATTCTGTAGCTCAGCTTCACTGGCAGGTTTTTGCTCCAGCTCTCTGTCGATGCCCGTAACAGCGATAGTGAGCTGCTCTTTTACCAGTTCACGTTGCCTGCCGAGGTCTTTAGCGCGCGCTTCGTATTCGTCGTAGTAGCCAAGCCCCAGAATGTTTGCCAGCACTTGCTTTCGCTTCGCCGGGCTGGAGGTGGTGAACTCATCGGCGTGACCCTGCCGCAGGTAGGCGCTGTTGGTAAAGGTGTTGTAGTCCATATGCAGAACGTCGATGATTTTCTGCTGGGTTTGTGTCATCGTATCGCCGTCGATGGTGCGGAAGCCGTTGACAGACGCAATCTGAAAACTGACTGATGATTGCCCTGAAGCTCCCCGCCGTTTGGGACGGGAGTGTTTCCGGATAATCCGGTATTTTTGCCCTTCAATGGCAAATTCGAACTCGACCTCCGTATCGTTCTGACCCTGGTGAATCAGTTCGTCATCCTGTTTCGCGCGGGTTTTACCCCACAATGCCCAGGTCATAGCATCAATAATGGCTGATTTCCCGTTACCATTATCGCCGCAAATACTGACCGTGTGAATGCCGGTAAAATCGAGCGCCGGCACATTGTCACGGTAGGGCATAAAATTCCGCATTGCAATCTTGATAGGAATCATCGGCTTATTTTAACACAGACAGAAGATTGACAAACAGTCTGGGAAATTCTATATTGACGAAATAGGAGGCAGTACCTCTCTTTTGTTCTGTATACGGAATCTATAATAATTGTAACTGGATTCTGGATTTCGCCAGAATGACAATTAGTAATTGAGGAGGCAGGTTATGCAAGCTGGAGAAGGGAAACAGGGGCGGGTTTTTGTCATCAGGCTGGAAGACGGCGATTTGCTTCCTGCCTGTATCGAGGAGTTTGCGGCGGAAAAAGGCATTAAAAATGGTTTTGTCTCGCTGGTGGGTGGCATCGGGAGCGGGCAGGTGGTGGTGGGACCGCGCTACTCCGATAAAATGCCGCCGGAGCCGATGCTCCTGCCCATCGATGGCGCTCACGAAGTGGTAGGGGTTGGGGTCATTGCACCCGGCGAGGATGGTAAACCGGAACTTCACATTCATGCGGCACTGGGACGTGCCGGTAAAACGACCGCCGGCTGTTTACGCCCCGGTGTTACTACCTGGCTCATCGGGGAGGCTATTTTGTATGAAATTCTGGGTGTCGATGCCAGGCGCATCAAGGATAAAAAGAGCGGATTTGCGCTATTGCAGGTGAAACAATAGAGTGTCTTTCTGTGAAGTGAAACGACAAAGAATCTCAGCGAGGAAGAGGGAAATAAGCCCTCCATCACTGGATACATTCCCCCGATTTCCATCGGGGTCAGTATGACAAAAAAGTATAAAGGAGATAACAGCATGAACAAAGTCCAATTGAGTCCCCAACCGCTAATCTGCACTACCCCGACGGTCTTGGCCGGGTCGATGGTCGATGGCAAACCCAACTTTATGACGGTTGCCTGGTGCGGTGTGGCTAACAGCACGCCGCCGATGGTCTCGGTTGCCATCCGACCCACACGCTTTACTCTGAAAGGCATTCAGTCGGCAAAGGAATTCTCCGTCAATGTGCCGTCCGCCGACTTGGCGAAAGAAGCCGATTACTGCGGCATCGTTTCCGGGGTAAAAACGGATAAAACAAGCGTCTGTAAGTTTAA
>JAQTPO010000209.1 GCA_028712845.1 Dehalococcoidales bacterium
AGCCCGCCAGGGCAGCAGTGTGAGAAGCTGCAGCCTTTGCCCCCGCATTTCCTTTACCCCCTTTAAGAATAATAACAGGCTTCAAGAGCGCTCCCCGCCGCAAGATTTCCCAAAACTTCCTCCCGTCCGTTGGCCCCTCAATATAGCCAGCGATTATCTGCGTCTCCGGGTCTTGCAGTAAGTACTCAAGAAAATCAATTTCGTTGAGGTCGATGGCATTCCCGTAGCTTATCACTTTGCTGAAACGAATACCTCTCCGGATCGCTCTCTTAATGATATCTACTGCATTTCCACCACTTTGAGAAAAGATACCGACTTTGCCTGGTTCCTTGGGAAAATCGTGATCAAACGAAATTCCTTCTTTAGAGTAACAAACTCCCAAGCAGTTTGGGCCTATGAGGCGAATTCCAAATTCCCTGGCTCTCTCTAGCATTCCTTTTTGGAGTTCAGCACCTTCCATTTTTCCCGTCTCAGCAAGTCGAGCTGTGAAGAGATGCATAAACTTGACGTTCTTCTTACCACATTCTACTATGAGATCAGGTACGTTAGAAGCAGGTAGGCAACTAATTACATAATCAACATGATCAGGTATTTCACCAATACTTGCGTACGCCTTGATGCCTAAAACTTCCGTTGAATATGATGATACCGGATATATCTTCCCGCGGTAACCGCAATTTACAAGGTTTGCCGTAAAGCGGTATCCGCCGGAATTCGGTTTATTCGACGCTCCGATGACAGCAATGGAACGGGGATGGAAAAGGTCCTCTAGATTATGAACTTTCATTTATACAAAGTGGACTGCACTTCTACGACTGGACAGAACGGGTTGGGATGGGCTGACAGGTTTCCTCCTTATTTTGTTGTTGCCGCACCAGTGCTCCATGCTTGACTGGTGACAGGTAGCCGATTGATGAGTCAAGCCATTTTAAATTATAAACCTGCTCGATGAATTAGGGAAGCCGTATCTTCGCTTCCTCCTTATGGAGGAATTGGGCATCAACGCTATTTCTGCAAAGTCACTGAACAATTAAGGGGAACATTTTCACTGGACAACAATCTCCGGACAGTTAAAATACTGTCGGCAAATGATCTGGTGAAGCTGAAAAGGGGCCGGAATACGAACCGGTCGGTAAATCGCGCTACTGGACAGTTTCTTCGTGTTCGCTTCCGGCGATGTCGCTGTGTTTCATGTAAACCAAGTCGCTGGTTACCTCATCACGTGCAAGGTAACCTCCATCAATCTGGCTCACCACCATGAACCATCTGCCAGATTCATTTTGTATTTTAATAGGGCTGGCCGAGAATTCCATTTATACAGGTCTTAACTTTATCTTTACTGGACGATAATTTTATGCGCTTTTAATAAAAATTTCAACGTCACGCATTGACTCATAATAATTGTTACCGAAAGTAGTATCGTTGCCTCAAAAATAGTGTTACCCAGCGGAGGAGCATATGACAAGAGGCAGCATACTGGAATATATCGAAGCTGTGAAAGGCAGATATCTGAAGGCATCTAAGAAGGATAAAAATGATATTTTGAATGAGTTCACGAGAGTCACCGGCTATCATAGGAAATCAGCTATAAGAGTATTGTCCTGTAAAGGTCGGAAAGTAAGAATTAAGAAACGTGGTAGACCAAAGAAATATGACTCAACAGTGATGCATGAATTGAAACATTTGTGGGAAATTACTGATCATTTGTGCAGCAAGAGATTACA
Source organism: Dehalococcoidales bacterium (assembly GCA_028712845.1). The sequence goes on from JAQTPO010000209.1 coordinate 1,725, forward strand.
TCCGTTTCTGCCTGAATTAATAGCTATTATGAAAAGATCCAGCGGCCTCGTTATCAACAGGGGAATAGAGGATAAGCTAGCAGAGATCAGCCCTTCAACCATAGACAGATTGTTATATCCATATCGTCAAAGACCAGGCATGCACCGTTTCAATACTACACGGCCGGGCACGTTACTTAAAAACTCAATCCCGATCAGAACGTTTACTGACTGGCAAGAAAATGCTCCAGGATTCTTTGAAGTGGACCTGGTGGCGCATTGTGGAGAAAGTGTTGAGGGTTTTTATTTAAACACCCTATCCTCAGTGGATGTGGCTACCGGCTGGATTGAATGTATGGGAGTCTGGGGTAAGGGACAATCACGAGTTGGAGCTGCCATACACTATGTTAGACAACGGTTGCCTTTCCCTATGCTGGGACTGGATTCGGATAACGGCAGTGAATTCATCAACCAGAATTTATACGATTATTGCCATAGGGAGAGAATCACTTTTACCCGTTCTCGATCTTATAAAAAGAACGATAGCTGCCACGTGGAACAGAAGAATTGGAATGTGGTCAGGCGTGTTATCGGTTATGGCCGCTATAGCTCGCATGCTGCACTGGATATGCTGAATAATGTCTATCGTCTTCTTCGGCTATATATGAACTTCTTTCAACCTGTAATGAAGATAGTGTCCAAAACCAGGCATGGCGCCAAAGTGCACAAACTGTATGATGAAGCTCAAACACCTTATCAACGCCTTATTAAATCAGGTGTTCTTGCTGAAGATAAATGTAAGGAACTCGCAGCAATCTATCAGTCACTCAATCCCGAGTTACTCCTAGATGAAATAAATCAAAGCCTGGAAAAACTATGGATGCTGGAAGAAAATACCATGCGTAGTAAACTATATAGAATCCATAAGGTTTAGGTAACCGGATTAATGAAGCAACGATACCCGGTTCGGTAACAGTTTATTTTGACGCAACACGCGTCAGAGTTTTAGCGCCAGTTCGGCTCCTTTTTCCACCGCTGCCAATATTTTGCCCGGTTTAACAGCGTCGCCGATTACATATA
>JAQTPO010000210.1 GCA_028712845.1 Dehalococcoidales bacterium
GCAAAGAAGCATCTACTACCTGCCCAATCCCTGTTTTTTCGCGCGCAAATAACGCTGTCATTATTCCCGTAACCAGAGCCAAACCCGTCATATGGTCGCCTGAAGAAAGCGGAGAATTTGGCGGTGGTAGTCCGGGTCTTGTCAGACTGTGTGAAAAACCCGACCTCACATAGAAACCTATCGTATCAAAAGCCGGAGCATCCCTATCAGGACCTTTCATGCCGTAACCGGTTATATTTGCATGGATTAACCTCGGGTTCTTCTTACTCAAATTTTCATATTGCAGTTTGAATTTTTCAATTTCACGCGGACGGAAGTTGGAAAGCAGGATATCCGCAGTTTCCAGCATCTTATGTAAAATTTGCCGCCCTTCTTCTTTAGAAAAATCAAGCGTCATTGCTCTTTTATTACGATTATGATTTTCTTCTTCATAGTTGATATCGGACTCTATGAAAGCCGCCGCAGGCAAAGCGGTCTTTTTGAAATTAGGGTCACGCACTGACCGCGAGATATCGCCTCTGACTGGATGCTCGACATGAATTACTTCAGCACCCCAACTGGCTAAAATCTTCCCCGCCATCGGTCCGGCTTTTACTTGCGCTGTTTCAATTACCTTAATGCCTTTTAGCGTAAAATCCGCATTCTTCACACTCATTCGTTTAATGTCCTTACACCCAATATACTCGTACTAGACTAATCAATTTTCACAAAACGACTACTAATCCCCTCCGGTTTGGTATCCTGTCCGGCTAAAAATCAAAATTTACATCTACGATACTATGGCATATTTATGGTATAAAACTAAATACCGTCTCGGAGAGACTGCTAGTTTTATCGACTGGTTTTGCTGAATATTTTTGCAAGTAACAGTTCTTTTTTAGGTTTGTTTCGGCAAAGGTTTCAGGAGAGCTTTTTTTTCTTGACACCGCCGTAGCGTCCAATGCCTCCTCTCAACCTTGGGTCGAGCAAATCACGAACAGCATCACCGAACATATTTATACCATAGACAACCAGAGCTACGGCAATACCGGGCCATATAGCCATCCACGGAGCCAGATACATATATTTACGCCCTGCCTGACTGAGCATACCCCCCCAACTGGGAGCTGGGGGCGGCACGCCGAAACCGAGGAAACTCAATGTTGCTTCGCCTAATATAAGATAACCTGTGCTAATGGTGAAAATAATAACTACCGGAGCTAATATATTGGGCAGAATATGTCTGAGCAGTATCTTAAAATTTGAGGTGCCGATGGCTCTCGATGCCTCTACATAGACATTCTCTTTAACACTTATCACTGCACCTCTGATAACCCGTGATTGGGCGATACCTCGGTGAATTCCCAAAACTAGCATGACCTGTGTAAGACCCGGACCCACAAGTGCCATTACAGACAAATAAAGTACAAGGTCAGGAAAAGCCATCCACGCATCGACGAAGCGTTGAATTATTATATCGACTTTACCGCCAAAATAACCAGAAACCATCCCGATAAGTGTCGCCAAACCTGTGCAGACAACAGAACCAACCATACCTACGTACATTGAAATCTGCGCTCCATAGATGATGCGGCTAAAAAGGTCTCTACCCAGGTTATCTGTACCCAGAAGGTAGTTGCCGAATGGGGGACTAAGCCTATCTACTACATTAACTTCATTCATTCCGTACGGAGCTATAAAGTTAGCAAAAATTCCGGTTAAAATAAAAAGCAACGTAATTATCGCACCAACCGTACCGAGGGGTTTTTCTTTGACGAGTCTGTATAGAAAATCCATAAACCCGGAACGCCTTTTTGACTGTACTTTCGGCGCTATTCCTGGCGATATTTCTACCGGGCGGTCAATCATGTTCAATTCTCCTTATTCTAAGGTCACTATCTGCGTCTGACCCTCGGGTCTAACCACGAGTAGGTCACGTCTATAAATAAATTTATGAATAAAATAAATGAACCCAACGCCAAATTTACTCCCGATATAATAGGGTAGTCTCTCTGCGTTACTGCCTGAAGTATTAGTTGACCAATACCGGGAAGGTTAAATATCGTCTCGATAACGACTGAACCTCCTATGAGCACGGGTAAAAGCACACCTATCATTGTGACTACAGGAATGAGCGCATTCTTCATCGCGTGCCGCACGACTATCACTCGCTCCCTGAGACCTTTTGACCATGCGGTTCTGATGTAATCCTGCCGCAATACTTCCAGCATCATGGTACGCGTCATCCTCATCGTCGTACCTGACATTGCCATGCCCATAATCGCAGCCGGTATAATGAACTGTAAGAAGTTACCGGATGGGTCTGAGGCAAAAGGAATGTACTCTACTGCCGGTGACCAATTCAAATAGACCGATGGGAGTACTATCACAATCGTTCCGATCCAAAAACTCGGAAGAGAAATTGCCAGCACGGCGATAGTGCGTCCCACATAGTCTCCTATGGTATCTTGCCGGATAGCCGAATACACCCCCAACGGCACTGCTATTAATATGGCGATAATCAGCCCAAGCAAGCCGAGTTCAAAAGAAATCGGTAACCGGTTTGCCAGGCTATCGACTACAGGACGGCCAGTCCACAATGAGTCACCTAAATCACCACGGACAATACCACCAACCCACCTCAGGTATTGTTCGTACATAGGCACATCGAGACCTAAACTGTGCCGTATGTATTCCACTGTCACACGGTCAGCCGCTGTGCCGCCTTCGGGTGAATGCTGCGCCAACATTAATTCAATCGCACTACCCGGAACGAAACGGATGATAGCAAAAACCACGA
>JAQTPO010000064.1 GCA_028712845.1 Dehalococcoidales bacterium
GGTAGTTCTCTAATAATGACTGGTACTCTTCAGCAATATCATCAAGTAATGCCAGTCGCCCCTTAGATGCGAGAAGAAGCGCCAGTTTAATTGCCAGCGGGTTTACCTCACCGATCCGCTGAGTCAGGATTGTTTTTCTCTCATCGCCGGGAACCTTAAGGTCGGCTATCCGTGAAAACAGAGCCTGGTCCCGTGTCAGGGAAGCTACCTTCCTGAGGTCGGACTGCCACCGGTTCAGATCTTTACTTTCCTGCGCCATTCTGAAAATTGCCTGCGAATAGCGCCTGGCATATGCATTACTGGTCATATTTTCTTCCCGATATTACTTATTTCTTTTTCAGGGTAGAACTTTCATCCAGCACTTTCTCGATGAGCTGGCGGTGCGTTTCTTTGTCCAGAGACTTTTCAATAATTTTTTCCGCAGCGATGACTGCCGTATCAGCAAATTCCTGCCTTAATTCGCCGATGGCTTCATTGCGTTCACGCTGAATCTCAGCGCGAGCTTTTTCTACTAATACCTGAGCTTCCTGTTTGGCTTCTAATTGAGCTCTTTGACGGGCTTCTTCACCCGTACGCATAGCTTTAGAAATTACTTCCTGTCCCTCTTTGCTGGCGGCTTCCAGTTTCTTCTTAAACTCGTCTTCAGCCAATGCTGCCTGGTCCTTTATCTTCTGCACTTCATCCAGGCTCTCTTTAACCTTACGGGGCCTTTCTTCCAGCATCTTTATAATCGGTTTATAAACAAAGAAGGAAAGAATCACCAGCAGGATAACAAAGTTAATTAGTTGTGCTATAAAAGTTGGTCCACTAATACCAAGTCCTTCCATACGCTCCTCCTGACTGGTAGCTAACTAATTACGCCGAAACCGATTAGAATGGTAATCAATAGGGCGTAGATAGCAACAGCTTCTGCCATTGCGATTGCCAGAATCATATAGGTCATGATTTGACCCCTTGCTTCCGGATTACGACCTAACGCTTGTAAAGCTCCCAAACCCACCAGTCCGATTCCTATGCCAGGTCCGATAGCTCCCAAGCCCATGCACAAGCCGGCGGCGAGCAGTTTAAATGTCGATGCATCCATTAGCCATCCTCCTTCAGGTATTAATATGTTATTTACAGCCTATATTTCGACTAAACTTCTATTTATGTTCTTCAGGTTCTTCCTCATCGTGAGAAGAAACAGCCATTGTAGCAAATACCAGCGTCAGACCGGCGAAGATAAGTGCTTGTATGACACCGAAGAACATTTCCAGCCCATAGAAAATTTGTAGAGCGCCAAAACCTGCAAAGACGAGCAGGTAAGAAAATACCAGCACTAATATTTCACCGCCCAGCATATTGCCGAAGAGACGGAAGGTAAAACTGATGACTCTGATGAGGTAACTTACCAGCTCAAGAATACCGACAAAGATATCGATGAAGCCGAAACCAATATCCCCGAACCCTTTTTTCAATTTCCCTGTAAAGACTTCTCCAAAACCCTTGATAAATCGGCCGGGATTTTTAATACCGGTAAATGGCCAGAAGGCAAAGAACTGCTTGAAATAGCCAAATTTATGGGCTTTGATACCCCAGAAAGTGAAACAGCAAAATGAAATGACAGCCAGTGCTAAAGGTGTATTGATATCCGTATTGGCGCCGCGGAGCAGATGTGCTTCTCCCCATTTTATCGAATTATAACCGGGGATAAGATTCATCAGCGCATTAACCATGACAAACAGGAAGATGGTGCTAACGAGGGGGAAGAAACGCTTCCCGTTCTTTTCACCAGCAGTATCCTTGCAGAAGTTGTACAGCCATTCTATGACTAATTCCATAAGACTCTGTATCTTGCCGGGAATCAGTTTGGGTTTGCGGGTAACAGTCAGCCCAATGATTAGCAGCAATATCATTGTTACCCAGGTAGCAAGAATGGTGTTCGTTACCGGCAGTGGGCCAATGTTAAAAATAACATCCGCGGGCAATGCAACGTGGAATTCAGAAATAAACGCACTCTCTGGATCACTAGCGTTAAATAGACCACCATGCAAGATGCCCCATACTGACAGAGGAACGACTAAAACTAAAATAACGATAAAGGTAACAAGAGGAATCGAACAGCCAAGGCAACCACAACCTATCTTTTTCTTACCCACTAGCGACTATCCTTATCTTTCTTAATGTTATCTGTTTTCTTTACACTATCTATCAACGGTTTTAGCATTTGCAGACAAACCAGAGCTGCCACTAAAACCCCCACAACTACCCCGATGATTGTCCAAATATTATTGGTGTTAAATTTCTCATCCAACCACCGTCCACCCAGCAATCCCCCGATGATAGCCAGAGGAACATATAACCCGGTTGCAAAAAGTGCTGAAGCAGCCAACCATGGATACCGCATGCAATATTGAGAATATCAAATCCTGACATTCATAGTCAAACGCTACACCCCTGAAATCGGGTTAATTGATTACGCATTTTATGATAGTTTTGTACGCCAACACTACTAATCATCCGTCGAAGCGGTTATTTTGCCGATGGCTGAAGGTCTAAACTTTGTGATAACCGAAGAGCCCGGAGAAGTCGCCATCGAAGTCGTTCAGAAAAGCGTGCATATCCAGCACATCATCGGCGTTAAGTGAGCGGGAATTCTTGAATCGGGGAAGTTCGGCATCCGTCAGGTCGGAGATAATTTCCAGATTTTTATCCTGACGGATAACAGCGGCGATAATGTAGCGGCTATGGCATGAAGAACACGAAACTTGCAGGAACCACAGGTCTTGATGATTTCCAAGGATTTTGACATCGCGCATCAGGTAATTTTGCCCGCAGGCGGTGCATTTTACTGAGGTCATTAATTTCTTAACGATGCGCTCTTCCATAATCTCAGCTACTTCTGCGACAATTATTAAATTAGCTACGATTTACGTTTGCCAAAGTCATCCAGGTCAATCTTATTTATGTAATCATAAAAGGCAGAGGCTTTTCTCTTCATCTCTTCATCGATAACCTGTTTGCCTTCGGGACTAGTGGGTTGTTCGGCGTCTCCGGCGACAGGTTTCCCTGTTTCTTTATCCAGCCAGACGCCACCCCTTTCAAGGACATCCTCTTCCGCAAAAATAGGCGCTTGCACTCTGACTGCCAGAGCAATAGCATCGCTCGGGCGGGAATCGATTTCCACCTGTTCTCCATTTCTATTGATGACTATCTTGGCAAAAAAGACATCTTTCTGCAGGTCACTAATCATAATGGAAATAACCTTGCCGCCAAGCGCATTAACGATTGACTGCATTAAATCATGAGTCAGGGGTCTGAGAACCTGAGTGCCCTGTAATTTAACCGCGATGGCATCCGCCTCAGCGGCGCCGATCCAAATAGGGAGATAACGACTGGTCTCTTTTTCCTTAAGAATCACGACACGCTGATAATTCATCAGACTGACGCGGATACTATCGACAATCATTTCTATCATATCTACATGCCTCCACTAATCCACCCACGACAGACTAAATTCTACCCCGATTACGCTGGCACTGTCAATAAGCCGCCTGCCGTTTGAGGTATTTTTAATTCGTTTTTAACTTTATGGTCATTATTCGGTCAGTTTTAGCAGTAGTCTGAAATAGTGGTATAATAAGCCACCTGCTGCAAATACCAGACTGAAGGTGTCTGAAGAAGCTGTGAATCGTCAACTAAAAATCCGCCAAATGCTGGAAGCGAAAGAGGACTTATTTTCTCCGTACGCTCAGAAAAGTAGTCTGTCCCGCGGCAGACTAAGAAAGGAAGTACCCGATTCAGTACGTACGGCTTTCCAGCGCGACCGCGACCGAATTATCCACTCCAAATCTTTCCGCCGTCTAAAACACAAGACACAGGTCTTTATAGCGCCACCGGGCGACCATTATCGCACCAGGTTAACCCACACGCTCGAGGTTTCACAAATCGCCCGCACGATTGCACGGGCATTGAATCTAAATGAAGACCTTGCCGAAGCTATCAGTCTGGGACATGACCTTGGGCATACGCCTTTTGGACATGTCGGCGAAGATGTTTTGAATGAGCTATCGCCTTATGGGTTCAAGCACAATGAGCAATCTCTGCGGGTTGTCGATTTGCTGGAGAAGGATGGCAAAGGGCTTAATCTGACGTGGGAAGTCAGGGATGGCATTGTGAACCACTCCAAGTCACATGCTCAGGTTCTGGATAAGGCATGGGGCAAGGTCGGGACTCTGGAAGGTGAAATTGTCAAACTGGCGGATATTGTTGCTTATATTAACCATGATACCGATGATGCCATCAGAGCAGGCATTATCAAAGAAAGCGGTTTACCTGAATTTGCCGTCAAAATTTTGGGTAGTTCACCTTCTGCCCGTATCAATACAATGGTACTGGACATCATCGGACATTCGTGGCGGGTGAGCGGGGCTGTCACCGGTAAAAAGGGCGGCGAGATTGCTATCAGCATGAGCCCGCGAGTCCTGGAGGCAACCAATATCCTGCGGGATTTTCTTTTTGACAAAGTGTATAATGTTCAGTCGGCGCTGGCGGAAGCAGAGAAAGCCCGACAGATAATCCGTTATCTTTATAGTTACTTCCTGAAGCGCCGGAAAAAATTGCCGGCAGAGTATCTACTGCATAGCGATGACAAATGGCGGGGAGTAATCGATTACATCGCCGGGATGACCGACCAGTATGCGTTGCAGATTGCCGAAGAATTGTCTTTACTTAACTCCAAAAGCAAGCCATAATATAGTCTGTAAATCGGGTTGTCGTTCTGAGGAGGGAAGCGACGAAGAACCTCCAACGCTACACAATAGACAGTGAACATCTTCTGTATTCTCAATATGATCATAAAAATACAAAAGTATTATGTTTACATTATGAGTAGCAGGTCAAGTACGCTGTAATCGGCATGACTAATGACCTGTTGAAACGAGTTTATGAGCACAATAGACGAAGTTAAACAGAAACTGGATATTGTCGAGGTTATCGGGCAATACGTCAAACTGACCAAAGCCGGACGTAACTTCAAGGCAGTATGCCCGTTCCATAATGAAAAAACCGCCTCTTTCTATGTTTTCCCGGAGCGTCAGTCCTGGCACTGTTTCGGGGCATGCAGCATCGGGGGGGATATCTTTTCCTTCGTGATGAAGAAGGAAGGCTTGGATTTCGGCGAAGCTTTACGCCTGCTGGCGGACAAGGCAGGGGTCAGCCTGCCTTCCGGTATCGAACGGGGGCCGGGAAAGGACGAAAAAGAGAAGCTGTTTCAGGCGAACGAAGCGGCGGTGCAGTATTATCACAATCTACTGGTAAATTCTCCAGCCGGGGAGAAAGCTAAAAATTACCTCCTCAGTCGCGGCTTAACTGCAAAGACCATCACTGACTTTCAGCTCGGTTTCAGTCCGAATGCCTGGGAACTATTGAAACTTTACCTGCTTGAAAGAGGCTATAGTGAAGCTGAACTGCTGGATGCCGGTTTGATATTGAAGAATGAAGAAGGGAAGACGCACGACCGTTTTCGCACCCGTTTGATGTTCCCGATTCGTGATGCCAGAGGGCGCACCACGGGTTTTTCCGGTAGAGTGCTGGATGACTCACTCCCCAAGTATATGAACTCGCCGCAGACGGCAGTTTTCGATAAAAGCGGCACTATCTACGGCATCGATATGGCAGGCTCAGCCATCCGGAGCAAAGATGTGGCAATAATCGTCGAAGGATATATGGACGTGATTGTCGCCCATCAATATGGGTTCACTAATGTGGTGGCATCGATGGGAACAGCCATCACGGAAAAACACATTGCTATTCTGAAAAAATTGACGAAAAACATTGCGCTGGCGCTGGACCCTGATGTTGCCGGCGAAGAGGCGATGTTACGTTGCGTGGAGTATGAGAACAGCCTGAATACCGAGGTGAAGGTGATAATTCTGCCGCCAGGCAAAGACCCCGACGAGGTAATTAAAGAAAATCCGGATTTGTGGCAGGAACTGGCAGGGAAAGCCGTGCCGGTGATTGACTATACCATCGATATGGCAGTATCCCGACAGGATATGAGCACTGCCAGTGCTAAATCACAGGTGGCGAATAATCTACTATCGATTATTGCCCGCGTGAGCGATGACATAAGGCGCGACCATTACCTGACGAAGCTATCTAAACTGGCTAGTATCAGTTATAATAAATTGGAAGGTGTTCTCAAGGAATATCTGAAACCGAAGTCTCAAAAGCGAGGTGTTGAACAACCCGCTCCGTTACTAACGGCAACCGTATCCAGTCCGCGTGAAGAGTATTGCCTTGCTTTATTACTGCAACATCCGGAGCTGAAAAACCAGGATGAAGGTTTACAGCCCGATTATTTTCAGAATATCGTTAACCGGGAGATTTATTTTGCCTGTCTGGAGGCAGATGACTCGATAGCGCTAAAAGAAAAACTGGAACCTGCGGTCAGGGAGAAACTGGATGCCATAATGGCTAAACATATCCCCGCCAACCGAATCTCAGCAAAATATGCCGAATGTGTGCTTGCCCTGCGTAAAGCTTTCTTACTCAATCAGGAAGCGATGAGGGCAGAAGTTTTTGCGATGGTGGAAGCAGAAACAGGCGGCACCGGTGCGGCTCTCGCCAAGCTGAAAGAAGAGGGTATTGAGCCCAGCATGCAATTGAAAGATGTCTTTGCCCGCAAACCAGGGGCAATAAGGAGAAATGGAAATGGAAGTAGAAGAAATATCTAGCTCACCTGATTTTGAGTCTGAATCAAAAGAGGAAGAGATTGCAGAAGAAGAACCTACTGCAGAGGTTATATTGGAAGAACCTACCCCCGAGGAGCTTGAAATTGAGTCTCCGGTAGAAGTTCTGGAAGAGCAAGACCAGGAAGTGGGGGATGACCCGGTGCGTCTCTACCTTCACGAGATTGGTCGGGTGCCGCTTCTCACTGCTAAGGATGAGAAGATACTGGCGAGGAGAATCGAGGAAGGTAAACGCATCACTGAAATCAGGCGCGACCTGGAAAAACAGGGGAAACATGCCTCCGCCGCAGAGATTCTTCTGGCAATGCTCCGGCAGGTAGGACAAGCCACCGATATCATCAGCCAGGTGCAGGAATATCTTGAACTGCCTCCCAAGTCAAAGTTTCGTGACATTGTCTCCAATGAGAAACTGCGCACCGGCATCGATGGCGTAATGGACCAGCAATTAGTGTTGATTATATCTCAAAAAACTGACTTACAGGCAAGCCAGATAGAGCAACAGCTGATGAGTCTTTCAGTGAATAGTGCTCTTCTACCGCCCAAGATGCTGGACGTCATCGGGAAAAAAGCTTCGTCGGCAGACATTGCCAAACTGGTGGAGAATCCTGACTTTCTGGAGCGTTTGCAGAATTTCGAGGCTGAGCTTCGCACCCACCTGGACAAAATCGAAAAGGAAGCCGAGATTGCCAAAGAACATCTTACCGAAGCGAACTTGCGTCTGGTGGTGAGCGTCGCCAAGAAACATATCGGACACGGTATGTCTTTGCTTGACCTGATTCAAGAGGGTAATATCGGCTTGATACGAGCCGTGGAAAAATTCGACCCGCATAAGGGCTACAAGTTTAGCACATACGCTACCTGGTGGATAAGGCAGGCAATCACCCGCGCCATTGCCGACCAGGCACGCACTATTAGAGTGCCGGTGCATATGATTGAAACAATCAATAAACTTCTGAGACTGAGCAGAAGATTGTCTCAGGAATATGGGCGTGACCCCACGTCGAAAGAAATCGGGCAAAAAATGGGCATGTCACCGGATAAAGTACGGGAGATTATCAAGGTGGCGCAATTGCCCATTTCTCTGGAATTGCCAATGGGTGAGGAAGAAGATAGCCATTTGGGAGATTTCATTGAAGACCGGAATGCCACGCCTCCGGTAGATGCCGCCTCCAAGCAATTGTTGAAGGAACAGATTGATGAGGTGCTTTCCAGCCTGACGCACCGCGAACAAAGGGTGCTGGTGTTACGCTTCGGGTTGGAAGACGGACGGAGCCGGACGCTGGAAGAAGTGGGGCAGGAGTTCAATGTTACCCGTGAGCGTATCCGCCAGATTGAAGCCAAGGCGCTGCGGAAACTGCGTCACCCGAGCCGGAGCCGTAAGTTAAAGGACTATCTGGAGTAAGCCGACTAACGTTCTGAAGATTATTGCCTGGAGCGGACTCTTAGCTTGTTTAATTTACTGAAATCCGGTAAAGTCAGGACATGGAAAAATCAAGAACGGTTTACATCTGCCAGCAATGCGGTAAAGAAAGTCTGAAATGGCTGGGGCGCTGTCCTAATTGTCAAGCGTGGGATAGTTTCCTTGAGCAAGTAGTTGCAAATGCAACAAGTCGTCCTCAGACTTCTACAAGCTCTGTAAAACCAAAAGAACTATCTCAATTAGCCATTGAAGCAATCGAACGCTTTCCTTTACCCATCAGTGAGTTTAACCGTGTGCTGGGTGGCGGGATTGTACCGGGGTCGCTCATTCTGATAGGCGGGGAACCGGGCATCGGTAAGTCAACATTGCTACTGCAAGCCTCCGCTTTGCTTGCAAAAATCCATGGCAAAGTGGTCTATGTTTCCGGGGAGGAAACCCCTAATCAAATCAAAATCAGAGCCAGAAGACTTGGTATCGAGGGGGATGGGCTTTATCTGCTCGCCGAAACTGATATCGATACCATCCTGGGTCACGCCGAGGAGTTACAGCCTTCCTTACTTATTATCGATTCCATCCAGACTGCCCACACGCAGGAAGACGATGGCATTCCGGGTAGTATTACACAGGTGCGGCAATCTGCACAGAGACTGATGGGCTGGGCAAAATCCAGCGGAGTGCCGGTTTTTATTACCGGGCACGTTACTAAAGAAGGTGCTATTGCCGGACCACGCGTGCTGGAACATATCGTTGATGTGGTTTTATATCTGGAAGGCGAGCAGTTCAGCGCTTATCGATTACTCCGCTGTGTCAAAAATCGTTTCGGCAGTACTAATGAAATCGGCGTCTTCGAGATGAAAGAAAAAGGTTTGATTGAAGTGGAAAACCCCTCACTGGCATTCCTTTCACAGAGGCAGAATGAAGCGGTCGGTTCGGTGGTGGTCCCTGTGATTGAAGGCAGCCGGCCTTTGCTGGTGGAGATTCAGGCATTGACCAATGCCACCAGTTTCGGTATGCCGCGGCGCACCGCCAACGGCGTCGATTTCAATCGTTTGCTGATGATTGCGGCAGTGCTGACACGCAGATTGGGTTTGAAGCTGGGTAATCAGGATATCATGGTCAATGTCACCGGCGGGCTGAAAATTGACGAACCGGCGGCAGATCTGGGTATTGCGCTGGCAATTGCATCAAGTTTCCGTGATGCCAGTACCGACCCCGGGCTGGCAGCGGTGGGCGAAATCGGCTTGAGCGGTGAGCTACGGGCGGTGCCTCAATTAGACCGGCGCGTGGCAGAAGCGGCACGGCTGGGATTCAAGCGTATTCTGACGCCAAAAACAGGTAGTAAGCTCAGTCCCCTCCCCAAAGATATTGAAATTCTGGCATTCTCCAGCCTGAGAGAGGCGGTAGAAAGAGGATTGGGGCAGTAAAAGGTGGAGGTGGTTCAGTATGAAATTCATAATCGTAATCGCGACCTGTTTTATCGTTATCGGGATTGTTGCCGGTTATAGCATCGGCTACGCCTGGTATGTTCCCAAAATCAAGGTTTATCAAGCTCAAGTTGCCGAACTTACCAATAATGTGACGGAGCTTACAGGGCAGGTAACAGACCTCACCACCGAGAATGTGAACTTAAACTACACGATTACAAGTCAGTCACACAAAATCATGAATCTGGAATCGGAGAAAATTGAGTTACAATCAGACCTGGTTGCGGCTGAAGGGAGCATCAAAACATACAAAGCACAGGTAGCCAGTTTAGCCGCGCAGACATCAAATTTACAGACGGAGAAGCTCAGTTTACAGACGCGTGTGGATACTATTTTAGGGGTTACCGTTATCCAGCACTATGACTGGTTGAACTCCTATACATGGGAGATGACCATACCCCTTTCCCTCTACGTCGAGTTTAAAGAGCGTGCCAGACCGAAGACTTTAGCAGAATATGTGGATCTGGCGAAAGACCCGGAAGACGACAGCTTCATCGACCAGATGGTCCAGTTCCTTCATACTAAGGCCCGTCGATACAATTTTACGGAGCAGCAGAAAATCAGTTACGCTATTACCTTTGTGCAGAACTTACCTTATACGGATGATATCGTCACGGCAAAGGCGGATGAGTACCCGCGCTATCCGGTAGAGACGCTTTTCGACCGGGGCGGTGATTGTGAAGATACGGCTATTCTGATAGCGGCGATTCTGGACAGGATGGGTTATGACGTAGCTTTAATCGTTCCACCGAACCATATGGCGGTAGGCATAGTACTACCAACCGCATCCGGACGTTACTATAACTATAACGGCAAAAAATACTATTATCTGGAAACTACCGGCGAAGGTTGGCAAATCGGGGAAATGCCGACGGAATATATTAATGTGAGCGCGAATATTTACCCGCTGAGATAGGGAAGTTAATGATTAACCTGCAGCCACTTGAAGGGTTTTTAAAACTTTACCAGCTATTTTACACCATGTTTTGCCGTTGCCCAACTCTTAATCCCGCCCCTCTCCCTGTATTCTGCTTCCACAGTCATTGAAAGCGGTTTTACAAGCTTTACAAGGTCTTTGAGAATACGATTGACGGCGTGTTCCTGGATAATGCCCACGTTACGGTAAGAAGTCAGGTAGTATTTCAGAGCTTTCAGTTCAATCAGTGATTTATCAGGGATATAACGGATGGTCAATGTG
>JAQTPO010000065.1:0-3909 GCA_028712845.1 Dehalococcoidales bacterium
CCGCAGGAGATACAGCGTGAATTTCTCCTTACCACGTACTTCCCAATCGGGTTGCGATAGCGTGAAGGAGTCACCACGGTCTGCGGCAGCCCGGTCTTCTCATTAACCTGATTGATTGCTTCGATACTTTTCATCTCTCTACCCAACCCCGATGACTTTTCTCGTGCCGAACAAAGGCGCAAAACTATCTTTCTCCAAGTCATCGAACCACATCGACCTACCCACTTCCCCACGCATACGGCGTGCTTCACGGATGCCAAAAGCACCCATAACCTCAAGAAGCTGATTATGCCAGGCACTCATCAGATTCACAATGCGCTGGCTTCCCCATTTCTGCTCCACTTCTTCCAGCTTCACCGGGCAGGATTTGTCATCCCTGCACCGGGAACACAGGCGGCATTCCAGCGCGACAAGCAAAGGCAGGTCGATTGCCACGGCATCTGCCCCACAAATGAGTGACTTGGCGACATGCTCCGCCATCGCAATGCCGCCGGAGAAAATGAGATTAACCTTAGACCGGACCTTCTTCTCTACCAGTTTCAGATGGACTTCACGTATCATATCCTTCAGATGGCGGGGATTGTCAGCACTTAGTTCCCGACCATTCTCACTGCCATACAAATGAATGGTATCGACACCTGTATTGGCAAGGGATAGCGCCAATTCCACCGCTTTCGAATCGAGCGGCAACCCTACAGAAATAAACAACCCCGGTTTGATTTTACGCAGTCTATCAAATTCATTTTCGATACCCGGTGCATAAGACAGCTCAATCATCCGGCTTTTACGAATCATGTTCGGGTAATCTTTATAATTTGCCTTTGTCAGACAGGGGACCATAGCGTGAGAGTAGTCCGACAAAGAATTCGAGTAATTATCCGGACTGATAAACATCAGAGTGCCCAGTTCGCTTGCTGCCTCCGCCATTGCCAGCAGGATATTCTCACTGAGTACACCGAATTGCGGTTGCTGGAAGGTCACCGGCAAGGGAATTTCCAGAATCGGCGGTAAGTCCATAGAAAGGGACATATCCTCGCCAAACTTTAACCTCATCGGGCGGCGGGAAAGCTCCACCATCGTATTGATGTATTCCCGACCGTGGATCCCGTCTCTGGTAGGACGCACAATTTCCGACATATCTGTCCAGATGGAATCGAACCCTTCGCTGGCAAAAGGACCTCTGTAACCGGCGCCGGATACAGGAACTTTGCCCGTGTGTGCCTGCGCCCAGGTGGAACTGATGATACCCGGCGTCCAGTAATCATCGCCGAGGGTGAGATATTCCGGGTTGATTGCCATCGAGAAGATTCCTTTGGTGCATTCCTCAACACAGCGGTAACAGCTCTTGCAGGTGTAGAGGAATTCCGGCTCCGTCATATTGCTCCAGTGCAAGAAATTATCTTTAAAGATGCCATAGACACACCTTTTCTTCACGCAAAGACGGCAACTTCCGGCGCAATTCTCGCGGAACTCCACCGTAGCATACTTGCCCACTGGCGGAAATCGCGGGTCGGCGTTTTTAGTATGAATCGCATATTTCTTAGGCACACTCAGCCTCCGATTGCTATTCTACGAACGGGGATAAAGACCTGCCGTTTTGACAATCTCCGGCACTTTGTCTTCCCATTCGATTGCCATAAGGTGCACGCCGTGTACGCCCTTAATCTCACGAAGCTCCTGTATTGTCTCCGCGCATATCTTGAGCCCCTCGGCAATTGCTTTTTCTTTAGGGACGGCTTCTATTCGCTTAATAACAGCTTCAGGTATGGTGATGCCGGCTACCTTGGTCGCCATATACTTCGCCATCCGGGCTGATTTCAAAGGGGTAACGCCACCCAGAATATGCACCTTCTCCGTCAGTCCCATCTCCCGCGCCATTCGCATCCATTCCTTGAACCGCGCCATATCGTAAATGCACTGGGTCTGGATGAAATCAGCACCGGCGGCAATTTTCTTCGCCAGGCGGAGGACACGGAACTCAAACGGGTCGGCAAAGGGGTTCTCTGCCGCACCGATAAACATCTTCGGAGCCTCGTTAAGCTCGAACCCGCTCATATCTTTGCCTTCCTCGCGCATACCTTTAACGGTATGAATCAGGTGCATGCAGTCGATATCCCAGACATTCATCGCTTCCGGCTGACTGCCGAAGGTCTGGTGGTCGCCGGAAAGACATAAAATATTGCGGATGCCGAGAGAATAAGCACCCATAATATCGGATTGCAGGGCAATCCGGTTGCGGTCCCGGGTGACCATCTGCATCACCGGCTCGATGCCCATCTGGACCAGATGAGAACATGCCGCAATACTGGACATTCTGACAATGGCAGTCTGATTATCGGTGACATTGACCGCATCGACACAGTCCTTGAGAAGAGCGCCTTTTTCCCGTACTACCCCGGCGTTAGCCCCGCGGGGAGGCCCGCATTCGGCGGTAACGGCAAATTTTCCCTGAGCTAAAACCTGCTGTAATCTACTGCCGTTCATATCACATGGTCCTCTCTAACTAATTTTCTGGGGCCGCCGGCATTACTCGTCCGCCAATCTTTCGGGGGGACATAAGCCATCAGCTTGTCTATCTGCCCGAAGGCTTTTGAGCGATCAATAATCAACTGCCAGGCACAATCTGTCTCCGGATTAACCTCACATTTGCCATCACGCGAACCGCCGCAGGGACCATTCAGCAGTTTCTTAGAACAACGGCTGACCGGACAGATGCCTGCGAAGACATCGAGAACACAGTTGCCGCACCCCAAGCACTTTTCCGTAAAAAGTCCCTGTTTCTCCAGAATGCCGATGAAGGTGGTGTTCACACCCGGCAGGACAGGGCTTTTGGCAAACCGGCTGGCAACCATCTGGACGCCGGCGCCACAGGCTAAGGACAAAACAGCGTCATTACGGGCAATAGCAGTCGCCGCCTCTTTGACAAATTCGTCCTCACACTGCCGTTCCACCGTCAGCTCTTCGATTTTTATTTTTCCGCCGTCTTTCTTAATTGCCAGGCGTAATGCTGATGCCAGGACTGCCACTTCATCCTCACCGCCGGCGAAGCACGTCTTGACGCACGTGCCGCAACCGAGGATAAGAATTTTTGAATATGGCGTTACCTTATCTTTGATTTCTGCAATGGGTTTCTGCTGACCGACTATCATAATTTACTCCACTAAAAGACTAACTCGCTGGATTCGGTCCCAGTTCAATTAAATCATTCACGGTGTGATTGAGAATATCTTCGATGGCGGATTCATCTCCCTGAGGAATGTGGAAGATGTTTAGTCTTCGTCCATCGATGCCTATCTCATCCAGCAATTTCTTCATGCGGGCGACCCTCTTACCGGCGCGGATATTGCCTTCAAGATAACGGCATGAACCCTCCGGGCACACCAGAACCACTACGGCATCGGCGCCGGCTTCGAATGCCCGCAGGAGAAAGACTTCGCGCGTCATACTGGAGCAGGGCATCTTAATTCCCCGGATGTCATAGTCGTCATCGTGATTAACGGCAGCAGACAGGGCATTAAAACAGTGGAAGACGGTTATTTTAAGCCGGTGTTTTGCCGTATCGGCAACCGCTAGTTTTACCGAAGGGGCTTCAACCATATTCTTAACTACCATAGCATCCTCCTGCTGGTCATTTTCATACGGCAATCAGTTGCCGTATGCCGTATAGTTTTATACTTGCAGAAATTCTGTGTTTTGTCAATACCTGAACGGGTAAAATTTAAGTAAAATAATGATGAGTGAACGTGTTTGTTGGTGGAATTGGCGCAGTAATCCGCCAGGTTAGTAATTATATATGGACATAAAGACCCTAATGTGCGGCATAGAGTTACCGCTTACCGTTTGGACAAATATAACAATAAATTGCCGTTCTGTCAGTGTACCCCAGGAAGTGCCGAAAGAATGGAGTGA